>CAMPHB010000059.1 GCA_946885755.1 uncultured Methylophaga sp.
TGTCTTTGGGGGCATCGGCGAGGATGATGTTTTCTTCAAAGATCTGCAACAGCAGGGCATTCATCTGACCCACCGCGCGGGCGCAACGGTAATAGTCTTTCATAAAATGCTCAACCGCCATGCGCTCTTCGGTATCCTGATAACCGAGCTGTTTGGCGATTTGCCGCTGAAAATCAATCATCAGCTTTTCTTGCTTGCGACCCGCCAGATGATGCAGGGCAAAACGCACTTTCCACAAAAACCGGCGGGATTTGTCGAGAACATCAAATTCGCTCTGCGCCAGAAAACCTTTTTGATTAAGCCCGGCGAGGTTACGCACGCCGAAGTGCTGTTGTGCCACCCAGGTAATCACCTGAATATCACGCAGGCCGCCCGGCGATTCTTTTAAATTTGGCTCAAGATTATTGGCGGTTTCATTAAATTTACGGTGCCGATCAATTTGTTCCTGGCGTTTACGTTCAAAAAACAGCCGGGTATCCCAGGTTTTGTTGGACACGGTCAGTTGTTGCAGATCTTTGAATAAGGTCTGATCGCCACAAAGAAAACGCGCCTCTAATAGGTTGGTGGCGATAGTAATGTCGTCTTCAGCCTGGGTGCGGCATTCCTGCAGGCTGCGGACACTATGACCGATGTCGAGGCCAATATCCCATAGCTCGGTTAAAAACGCGGTCAGTACTTCGGGCGGTGTGGCAGAAACCTGTTCATCCAGCAATACCAGTAAATCGACATCTGAAAATGGATGTAACTCACCGCGGCCATAGCCGCCAACGGCAATCAGACTGACCGGCGCATCGGCAGGTAAATGCCGTTGCCAGAGAAATTGCAAAATTTGATCAACAAAATGCGCTTGCTGGTGGACCAGCCAGTCAATGTCGGCATGGTCATTAAAAAACTTGTCTTTCAGCACCTGCTGAGCGGTTTTCAGCAAAGCGCGGCAGGCAACGCTGTTATCAGCTTTACCGAGATCCCATATTGAAAGATCAGTTTGTGATGTCATTAACGCTCTTCATCACGCAGGGTGAGGATTTCAAAGCCGTCATCGGTGACGAGAATGGTGTGTTCCCATTGCGCTGATAAAGAGCGGTCTTTGGTGACGACGGTCCAGCCATCCGGGAGTTGCCGGACATGGCGTTTGCCGGCGTTAATCATGGGTTCGATGGTAAATGTCATACCGGCTTGCAGCGCCATACCGGTGCCGGGCGTGCCGTAATGCAGCACCTGCGGTTCTTCATGAAAAACCTGACCGATACCATGACCGCAGTATTCGCGGACTACTGAGAAATGTTCTTTTTCGGCATGTGTTTGAATGGCATGGCCAATATCACCCAGCCGCACGCCGGGTTTGACCATTTCAATGCCAATCATCATCGATTCCCGGGCGACTTTGACCAGACGCTGCGCCAAAATGGAGGTTTTGCCAACATGGAACATTTTGCTGGTGTCGCCGTGATAGCCATCTTTGATAACAGTTACATCAATATTAATGATGTCGCCGTCTTTGAGTTTTTTATCACCGGGTATGCCATGACAAATCACATGATTGACCGAAGTACAGACTGATTTGGGAAAACCATGATAATTCAGCGGCGCCGGAATCGCTCCCTGTACATTAACGATATAGTCGTGACAGATTTGATTCAGCTCATCCGTGGTAATACCGGCCTGCACATGCTGGCCTATCATGGTCAGTACTTCACCGGCGAGTTTGCCGGCGACACGCATTTTTTCGATTTCTTCAGCGTTTTTAATGGTCACAGCCATGGTGCTGGTTGATCCTGATTTAAGTGGTTAAAACCTTTGTAGTTTGCCGTATTACAGTAGCTGATGCCAGTCAGGCGAGACTATATAAGAAGATAAGCGCGTTTTACTTTGTTTTGTCGGGTAAGTGTGGAATAATATGCGCGCCTTGCGGCATGGGCTGCAAGGCTAAATCACACATGTGCCGGCACAGTTATCGGGGTGCTGCCTGAACGCGTTCAGTGTAGTCGATGACTGGGGTACATGGAGGATTAACCCCAACTATAAAAGGTATAACCATGGCTAAAATTACAATGCGCCAAATGCTTGAAGCAGGCGTGCACTTCGGTCACCAGACCCGTTACTGGAACCCAAAAATGTCGCAGTTCATTTTTGGCAAACGCAATAACATTCATATCGTCAATCTGGAAAACAGCTTGCCGATGTTCAACGATGCGCTGAATTTCGTCAGTAAACTGGCTTCTAAAAAAGGCCGTATCCTGTTTGTTGGCACTAAGCGCGCTGCCCAAGACGCGATTCGTGAAGATGCCGAACGCGCCAACATGCCATACGTCAACCGTCGCTGGTTGGGTGGTATGCTGACCAACTACCAAACGGTTCGCCAGTCAATCAAACGCCTTGATGCCATTCAGGAAATGATTGAAAGCGGCAAAACCGAAGGTCTGAAAAAGAAAGAAGTTCTGAACCTGACACGTGAGCAGGAAAAACTGGAAAAAAGCATCGGTGGTATCCGCAAAATGGGCGGTTTGCCTGATGCTTTATTTGTTATCGACGTTGATCATGAGCGCATCGCGATCCAAGAAGCCAACAAACTGGGTATTCCGGTTATCGCTGTCGTTGATACCAACAGCAACCCAGACGGCGTTGATTACGTGATCCCGGGCAATGATGACTCAATGCGTGCTATTCGTTTGTACACTGCCAATATCGCTGATGCGATTCTGGAAGGTCGTGCATCGGTCACTACCGGTGACAGCAGCGATGAGTTCGTCGAAGTTGCGGAAAAAAATGCAGACGCGGCAGCTGAGTAATCGCTGACGCTTTATAACAGGCTCGCCTGCAAAGGCGGGCCTGTGTTGTATGTGTGGCCTTGTGGCCGACCATAAACAAATAGATTAAGGGTTTTAAAAATGGCAATTACTGCTGCACTGGTTAAAGAACTGCGTGAGCGTACCGGCTCAGGCATGATGGAATGCAAAAAAGCATTGGTTGAATCGAACGGTGATATTGAAGCGGCGATCGAAGCAATGCGTAAAGCAGGCCTCGCGAAAGCTGATAAAAAAGCGGATCGTGTTGCGGCCGAAGGCATTATCGCTATCGAAACGACCGATGACGGCAAACAAGCGGTCATGCTGGAAATCAACTCTGAAACTGACTTTGTTGCCAAAGCCGATGACTTCATTAATTTTGTTAATGCTGTTGCCAAAAAAGTATTGGCCGAGCAGCCAGCGGATCTGGAAAGCTTGCTGCAACTGACTTTGGATGGTGGTGACACCATCGATAGCACACGTCAGGCACTCATCGCTAAAATCGGTGAAAACATTCAGGTGCGACGTTTTACGCTGATGCAAGCTGAAAATGGTGTTATCGGCAGTTACCGTCACGGCGACCGGATCGGCACCATGGTCAAACTGGCGGGTGGCGACATTGAACTGGCACGTGATTTGGCGATGCATGTGGCGGCCAGCCGTCCACAAGCGGTTTCACCGGATGAACTGTCACAAGAACTGATTGAAAAAGAACGTGATATTGTGGCGACCCAGGCACGTGAAAGCGGCAAGCCTGAAGAAATCGTTGAAAAAATGATTGAAGGCCGGATGAGCAAGTTTGTCAACGAAGTCACTTTGCTGGGTCAGGCTTTTGTTAAAGATCCTGATACCACCGTTGAAAAACTGGTTAACAAAGCCGGTGCCAAAATTGAAGGCTTTGCCTGCTTTGAAGTCGGTGAAGGTATCGAGAAAAAAGCCGATAACTTTGCTGAAGAAGTTATGGCACAGGCACGGGGTAATTAATCTATGACCGAAGCGGGTAATCAGCCGGTATATAAACGGGTTTTGCTGAAATTAAGTGGCGAAGCCCTGATGGGAAATGCCGAATATGGCATCCAGCCGGAAGTGATTGCCCGTTTTGCCGATGAGATCACCGCCCTGAACAAGCAGGGCGTTGAACTTGGCATTGTTATCGGTGGTGGTAATATTTTCCGTGGTGCCGGTTTGGCAGCGAAAGGTATGGACCGGGTCAGTGCCGATCATATGGGCATGCTGGCCACGGTGCTCAATGCACTGGCGCTTCAGGACGCGCTGGAACGCAACGGTACTTTTTGCCGGGTAATGTCAGCGATTCGAATTCACGAAGTTTGTGAAGACTACTTGCGGCGTCGGGCTATCCGCCATCTGGAAAAAGGCCGGGTAGTGATTTTTGCTGCCGGTACCGGTAATCCATTTTTTACCACTGATTCTGCTGCCAGTTTACGGGCCGTGGAAATCGGTGCTGATTTGATGCTTAAGGCCACGCAGGTGGACGGTGTTTACGATGATGACCCGCGCACTAATCCCGATGCGGTTCGTTATTCAACTTTAAGTTACGACGAAGTCATTAATAATCGCCTGGCCGTAATGGACACCACAGCGGTGGTCATGTGTCAGGAACAAAAAATGCCTCTGCGGGTATTTAATGTGCACCAATCCGGTAATCTGACTGACATCATCTATGGCAAAGATGTCGGTACGCTGGTGAAATAGGATTCGAAAATGATTGATGAGATTGAAAAAGACGCTGCGCAGCGGATGCAAAAAAGTGTTGCAGCCTTATCAACTGCAATGGCCAAAATTCGCGCTGGCCGGGCGCATACCAGCTTGCTGGATCATGTTATGGTGCCGTACTACGGCTCAGACGTACCGTTAAGCCAGGTTGCCAATGTCGGTATCGAAGATTCCCGCACCATCAGTGTCACCCCGTGGGAAAAAAACATGGTGTCAGTTATCGAAAAAGCCATCATGACCTCGGATCTGGGCGTTAATCCTAATAGCGCCGGTATGACCATTCGTATTCCGATACCGGCGTTGACCGAAGAACGTCGCCGGGATTTGGTCAAAGTGGCCAAGTCAGAGGCTGAAAATGCCCGTATTGCGGTGCGTAATATTCGTCGTGATGCCAATGGCACCGTAAAAGATCTACTCAAAGAAAAAGAAATCTCAGAAGATGAAGCGCGGGTAGCAGAAGAAAATATTCAAGAGCTGACCAACGCCACTATCAAAAAAATTGACGACGTTCTGGCTGGTAAAGAAACCGATTTGATGGAAGTGTAACCGCAAGGTTAACGACCCATATGCAGGCGTCAGCCCGAACTGTTCCCCGTCATATTGCCATTATCATGGATGGCAATGGCCGCTGGGCAAAACAACGTTTACAACCTCGTTTTATGGGCCACCGCGCCGGTGTGCGT
Organism: uncultured Methylophaga sp.; assembly: GCA_946885755.1. Next base: position 5,204 of record CAMPHB010000059.1, read on the forward strand.
GCGGTCGAAGGTGTTGTGAAACATTGTGTCGCAAGCGGCGTAGAAGTGCTCAGTTTATTTGCATTTAGCAGTGAAAACTGGCGTCGCCCCGGCAAAGAAGTTGATTTGTTGATGGAGCTTTTCAGCCACGCGCTGGATAATCAGGTCAAACGGCTGCATAAAAATAATATCCGTTTGAATGTCATCGGCGACATCAGCCGCTTTTCTGACACGCTGCAGCAAAAAATTCACGCCGCTCAAAGCCTCACGAAAAACAATACCAGCCTCATCATTAACATCGCTGCTAATTACGGTGGCCGCTGGGATTTAACTCAGGCACTGCAAAAGCTGGCAAAGCAGGTTGCAGATGGTGAACGCAGTGCCGATTCATTGACGGAAGAAGATATTGCCAGCGAACTTATCACCGCTGATTTACCCGAGCCGGATTTGTTTATCCGCACCGGTGGTGAGCAGCGGATCAGTAACTTTCTGATCTGGCAGCTGGCATACACTGAGTTATATTTCACCGATACCTTGTGGCCGGAATTTAATGCCCGGGCACTGGATCAGGCTATCGAATGGTATGGTAAACGTGAACGGCGTTTTGGCCGAACCTCAGAACAGCTTCAGGAAAAAGACGATGCTTAAACAACGTCTTTTGACAGCGGCTTTTTTGATTCCGCTGATTACTGTCGTCATATTGCTGCTGCCAAGTTTGTGGTTTCTGATTATTCTGCTGATTGCAGCTGCTTTGGCCGGCTGGGAATGGCTGAGCATGATTGGCATTAGTAATAAAGCGGGCCGTGTTGCGGGCATCGGCTTACTGTTATTGTTGACGTTACTGAGTCTGCCGCTGCTTAGCAGCCAAATGGTACTGATGCTGTTTCTGGCATTTTGGCTTTTTATCACGGCCATTGTCGTGATTTATGCACACCGGCCACTGCCAGCGCTGCTGAATCGTTTATTAAAGCAGCGCCTGTTCAGTTATATTCTGGCGGTTATTACTTTATCCGGTTTTATTTACAGTGCTTTGTGGTTACATGGCTTGGTCGATGCCGGTCCGCAGATAGTTGTGTATTTATTATTGGTGGTGTGGCTGATGGATACCGGTGGGTATTTTTTCGGCAAACAATTTGGCAAACACAAGCTGGCGAGGGCCATCAGCCCTAATAAAACCATCGAAGGACTGGCCGGCGGTTTGTTATTGGTCGGTATTGCTTATTTGTTGACGATTGGTATTGGTTTGCAAGCGCAGTTAGGTGATTTGCTGTGGTTGGCATTAACGATGCTGGCAGCGCTGGCATCGGTTATCGGTGATTTATTTGAAAGCCTGATTAAGCGCAGTTATCAGCTAAAAGACAGTGGCCAATTGTTGCCTGGCCATGGTGGCATGCTGGATCGAGTCGATAGTTTGCTGGCTGCCAGTGCTGTTTTTGCAGCAGGTTTGTATCTTGCAGGTGTGCGTTGAAACAGATCACGATTCTGGGCTCGACCGGTTCGATAGGCGTCAGCACGCTGGATGTATTGTCACGCCACGCAGATTATTATCAGGTTTATGCTCTGGCGGCTAACCGTTCTGTTGATGTTTTATTTGAACAATGTTGTCAGTTCCGGCCGAAAATCGCCGTGATGCTGGACAGCCAGGCTGCCAGGCAACTTGCCGAAAAACTTGCTGCACATAAAATTGCCACTGAAGTTTTGAGCGGTGAGCAGGCATTAAATGATATTGCCGAAAGTCACGATACCGATATTGTAGTTGCAGCGATTGTTGGCGCAGCCGGTTTGATGCCGACCTTGGCCGCAGCCAAGGCCGGTAAACGTATTTTGCTGGCCAATAAAGAAGCGCTGGTGATGAGCGGTGCGCTCTTGATGCAGGTCGTTAATGAAAGCGGCGCTGAACTGTTGCCGGTCGACAGTGAACACAATGCGATTTGGCAATGCCTGCCGGTTGGCGAAAAACAACAATATCAGTTTGCCGATAAAGGTATCAGACGCATTATTCTGACTGCATCCGGCGGGCCGTTCCGGGACTGGGATTTAGCGGATCTTGCCGAGGTGACACCAGCGCAGGCCGTGGCCCACCCCAATTGGTCAATGGGCCTGAAAATCTCAGTAGATTCTGCGACCATGATGAATAAAGGTCTGGAAATCATTGAAGCGCACTGGTTGTTCGGGCTGCCGGCGAGCCAGATTGAGGTGGTTCTACACCGGCAAAGAATAGTCCAATCCATGGTCGATTATGCCGATGGTTCAGGATTGGCACACATGGGTAATCCGGCTATGCGCACACCTATTACCAA
>CAMPHB010000060.1 GCA_946885755.1 uncultured Methylophaga sp.
CCATGGCAAAACTTTACTGATTATCGGCGGCGCCGGCGGTGTGGGTTCGATGCTGATTCAACTGGCACGGCAAATTGCCGGCCTCAATGTGATCGCCACGGCTGGCAGCGACGAATCGGCAGACTGGTGCCGCGAGCTCGGTGCCCGGCAGACTGTCAGCCATCGCGGTGATTTACTGGCCAATTACCAACAAAGCAAATTGCCGGCACCGGATTATATTGTCTGTCTTGCTGACAGTGATTTTTATCTGCCTATCATGGCTGAATTAATTAAACCACAGGGGCTGATTGGTCTGGCGGTCAGCTTTAATAAACCGGTGGATTTAAATCTGTTAAAAAATAAAAGCGCGGGACTGGTCTGGGAGTTTATGTTTACCCGGCCAATGCTCAACACCGAAGATATGCAACAACAGCAGCGGATTTTGCAGCGCATCGCTGAACTGATTGATTCTGGCTATTTACGGCATGCACTGACGCAACAATTTGACCAGCTGACAGTCGAAAATCTGCAAGCCGCGCATACGCTTATCGAAGCCGGTAACAGTCGGGGTAAGATCGCACTGGGTCCGATATCCGGTACCGATAACGCATAGCGCCGGCGCGGCGTTCCCCGTATAATTACGGGCATTCAGCGAGTCAGAGGTTAACAATGGAAACGAAAGGTTCAGGTAAGTTTTTTGTCGGTAGTCTGGTCATCATCGGTGTGCTGGTATTTATCGTTAACTTGATTCTCAACAGCATGTTGTCATTGGCAGACGGTGTTTTGCCGCCTGCAAAAATGGATGATGAAGCAATCAGTGAACGTCTGGCACCCGTCGCACAGGAACGCATCGGCGAAGAGCCGATTGTTCAAGCCAGCACTGATAATGCCGGTGAAGCCGCTGCCACTGATGCCAGTGAAGACGCCGGTCCCGGTCAACAGGTTTTCACAGCAGTATGCGCCACTTGTCATAGCAGCGGCCTGATGCAGTCACCAAAATTTGGCAGTGCCGAAGACTGGGCACCGCGCATCGAAAAAGGCATGGAGACCCTGTATGACCATGCCATTAATGGCTTTAAAGCCATGCCGGCCCGCGGTGGCAGATCCAACCTCAGTGATGATGAAGTCAAAGCGGCTGTTGATTACATGGTCTCAAATTCTAAATAAAACTAAGCTCTAACGGGGGGTTCAGCAGAATCCCCTTTCGCCGGCATTAAACCGGCCAATGCGCTGCTCAGATACTGCAAATTGACCGCCAAAACGGACGCAAGCCTGACATGAATCTGCTCTCTTTGAATTTGCCTTTAGTGGTTCTGCTGCCTTTTCTGGCAGCACCATTGGCAGCATGGGTCAATCGCTATCACCGGCTGGCTCCAGGCTGGCTGGCTGGCATTGTGACGCTGATTTCGCTGGCATTATTGTGGCCTTCTACCGAGGCGGTTTTTGCCGGCCAAACGCTGGTGCAAAGCTGGCAGTGGATCCCGTCCATTAATCTTCAGTTCGCTTTTCGCCTCGACGGGCTGGCGCTGTTGTTTGCACTACTGATTTTGCTGATCGGTTTGCTGATCATTTTTTATGCCCGTTATTATTTGACGGCAAAAGACTCCACCGGCCGTTTTTATGCCTATTTGCTGATGTTTATGGGCTCAATGCTCGGCATTGTGTTGTCAGAAAACATTCTGCAACTGGTGGTGTTCTGGGAACTGACCTCACTTACCTCATTTTTGCTGATTAGCTTCTGGCAGTATCGTCAGGATGCCCGCCAGGGTGCGCGCATGGCACTGGCGATTACCGGTGCCGGTGGTTTGGCGCTGCTGGGTGCAATGATTTTATTAGGGCAAATGGCCGGCAGTTATCAACTGGCCGATGTGCTGGCAGCCGCGGATGCAATTAAAGCCGACCAGCTGTTTGACCCAACGCTGCTGCTGTTTTTACTCGGCGTATTTACCAAGTCAGCACAATTCCCGTTTCATTTCTGGCTGCCGCATGCCATGGCAGCACCGACACCGGTGTCCGCTTATTTGCATTCAGCGACTATGGTCAAAGCCGGTATTTTTCTGCTGGCACGGTTTTTCCCGGTATTTGCCGGCACACCGGAATGGATCTGGCTGGTCGGCGGTGCCGGTATGCTGACATTGGTGATTGGCGCCTATATCGCCCTGTTTAAACATGACTTAAAGGGTCTGCTGGCTTATTCAACTTTAAGTCATCTGGGCTTAATCACATTGCTATTTGGTTTCAGCACCGAAATGGCACTGGTTGCAGCGTTATTTCATATCATCAACCACGCCACGTTTAAGGGCTCGCTATTTATGGTTGCCGGCATAATTGATCATGAGTCGGGTAGCCGGGATATGCGTAAACTCAATGGCCTGTTCAAAATGATGCCACATACCGCCCTGCTGGCGATGGTAGCCGCAGCAGCGATGGCTGGTGTGCCGCTGCTCAATGGTTTTATCAGTAAAGAAATGTTCTTTGAGCAGGCTTTGTCAGCGTCCGGCGGTAATTTATCGGCGTGGTTTGTGCCGTTGATGGTCACTGTGGCGGCGATTTTTTCAGTGGCTTATTCGCTGCGGTTTATCCATGACGTGTTTTTTAATGGTGAGCCGGTGGATTTACCCAAAACACCGCATGAACCACCGCGTTTTATGAAGATCCCGGTCGATATTCTGGTGGTGTTGTGTTTGCTGGTAGGTATTGCGCCGATGTTTTTACTGGGGCCAATTTTAAAAGTGGCCGCTGGCGCCAGTATGCAAACCGCTGCGCCAGAATTCAGTCTCGCCATCTGGCACGGGTTTAACCTGCCGCTGCTGATGAGTTTTGTGGCGCTGGTACTCGGCGTGTTGCTGTACACCCAACGCCGTAAACTGTGGGACTGGCACGAGCGCACGCTGTGGCGGATTGAAGGCAAGAATATTTTTGACTGGCTGCTCTGGAAACTGATCCGTGCTGCCCGTAAAGTCACAGCAATTTTTGATCGCAGTGCGCTGCAACCGGCGGTCAGCTGGCTGCTTGCTGCGGCTTTATTAATCGGCTTTGCGGCATTCGCTCAATTCCCGACGCCGGTTATCGGCGACCGCGAATTATTACCGGTCGATAGCGTCACGGTAGTCATGGCTGTGATGTTGATGGTCGCCAGTTTGCTGACGGCCATTTTGCATCATAAACGACTGGTGTCATTAATTACCGTCGGTGTGGTGGGGCTTCTGGTAGCACTTGGTTTTGTGTTGTTTTCAGCGCCGGATTTGGCGTTAACGCAATTATCGGTTGAGGTGGTGACCATCGTTTTGTTGTTGCTGGCTTTGTTTTTCCTACCCCAACATACGCCGCAGGAACGCAGTTTTGCCCGCTACACCCGCGATGGCATAATTTCTGTACTGTCAGCAATGGCCGTGTTTATTCTGACCATGGCCGTGCTCAGTCGTGAATATCAGCCTATTTCGCAGTTTTTTCTTGATAACGCCAAACCGGGCGGTGGCGGCACCAATGTCGTCAACGTCATTCTGGTGGATTTCCGGGGCTTTGATACGCTGGGTGAAATTGTCGTACTGGCACTGGCAGGGTTGTGTGTTTATGCCATGTTGCACGGATTGCGACTGGCCGCGCCGAGCAAAGATATCGATGGCATTCAGTGGAGTAATGATCCGCATCCGCCGATCATGCAAACACTGACCCGGTTGCTGTTTCCGCTGATGCTGATGGTGGCGGTATTTATCTTTTTGCGTGGTCATAATTTACCCGGCGGCGGCTTTATCGCCGGTTTGATTGCCTCGGTGGCGCTGATTTCACAATATCTGGCGAATGGTATCGACTGGACCAACGAACGGCTCAAAGCCAATATGCATCTGGTAATTGGCGCCGGTTTGTTGATTGCCACCGTTACCGGGCTGGTGCCGCTGTTATTAGGTTTCCCGTTTTTAACCACGGCTTTCACTTATTTAAATTGGCCGGTAGTCGGTACTTTTGAAGTCGCCAGTGCTATTGCCTTTGATCTCGGTGTGTTTTTAACCGTAGTCGGTAGCTCAGTGATGATTCTGGTAGAGCTTGGCAAACTCAGTCACGCCGCTCACTTTATGGCAACAGAGGAGCCAAACTGATGGAATGGCTGATCGCTGCTGTTATCGCAGTAATGACCGGTTGTGGCGTATTTTTAACGTTGCGTGCCCGGACATTTCCGGTGGTGTTGGGGCTGACCTTGCTGGCCTATGCGGTCAATGTGTTTTTATTCGCCATGGGCCGTTTGCAAATCGGTTTGCCCCCGGTGATTGATAAAACCGCTGCGGCTTATACTGATCCATTGCCGCAGGCACTTGTTTTGACGGCAATTGTTATTGCTTTTGGTATGACCTCTTTTTTGATTGTGCTGGCCTTAAAAGCACGTAGCGAATTGGGTAACGATCATGTTGACGGCGTCCATAGATCTGAAGATGAACGTCAGGCTGCACAGTTTAAAGCGCAACAAACGGATACAGAGGAAGCTGCCAAATGAATCAATTTGCCAGTTTCCCGGTATTACTGCCGCTGATCGGCGGCATCATTATTTTGTTGTCGCAACGCGCCGGTCTCGGTATGCAGCGGTTGCTGAATTTAGCATTCACGCTGGTATTACTGGCCATCACCGGCTGGGCATTAAAACAAGCCATGAGCGGCGAATATCAAATAATTCTGCTGGGTGACTGGCAGGCACCGTTTGGTATCGTCATGGTGCTGGATCAGTTGTCGGCGTTGATGCTGTTTATCACTGCCATTCTGGCCACAGCGGCGTTGTGGTATGCGATTACCAGCGATACCGATAAACAAGGCCATCATTTCCATGTGCTGTTTCAGATCCAGTTATTTGGTCTCAACGGCGCCTTTATGACCGGCGATTTGTTCAATCTGTTTGTGTTTTTCGAAGTGCTGCTACTGGCCTCATACGGCCTGTTGTTGCATGGTGGCGGCCGGCTACGTACTCGTGCCGGTTTACATTATGTGGTCATTAATCTGATCGGTTCAACGCTGTTTTTATTTGCCGACTGCACCTTATACGGCATGCTCGCTACATTCAATATTGCCGATATGGCTATCGCCGTTCAGTCTATTGCCGCCGAAGATCGCGGTGTCGTCACTGCTGCTGCTCTACTGCTATTAGTAGTATTTGGTATTAAAGCCGCGATGTTTCCGGTGTATATGTGGTTGCCCGGCGCGTATGCCTACACCACAGCACCAGTGGCGGCTTTATTTGCCATTATGACCAAAGTCGGTTTGTACGCGATGATCCGTGTACATGGCACTATCTTTGGTGAATCAGCCGGTGATCTGGCCTTTATTCACAGTAACTGGATTTTGGTGCTGGGTCTGACGACGCTGGTGTTAGCAGCTTTGGGGGTGATGGCTGCACGTATCCTGCGCCAGCAGGTGGCTTATCTGATTCTGGCGTCTGTTGCGACCTTGCTGGTGGCCATCGGTATTAACAGCGAAGCGGCTTTATCAGCGACGGTTTATTACCTGATTCATTCAACCTTTATCGGCGCCGCGCTGTTTTTACTGGCCGACGTTATCCGTATGGCGCGCGGCACCCATGCTGATACTTTTACCAAAGCAACACCAGTGGCGCAGCCGATTCTGGTTGGTGGCGTGTTTATGTTACTGGCGATTGCCATTGCGGGGATGCCGCCACTGTCAGGCTTTTTCGGTAAATTGATGATTTTGAATGCCGCAATTATGCATAACTGGTTCTGGGCTATTTTGATCGTCATTCTATCGGCCGGTTTGATGATGATTGTGGCATTGGCCCGAACGGGTTCATTAATGTTTTACAGTGTGCAGGCGGCTGCCGATAAACCGGCACCGGCGCTCAACAAGACCGCTTTTGCCGCTATTATCATGCTGCTGTTAACCAGCCCGTTGATGGTCTTACTGGCCAAACCACTCACCGGCCTGACCGATGATATTGCCGCGCAGCAAACAGATCATCGCAGTTATATTAATGCGGTAATGGGTCAGCAGCCGATTACTGAGGTCAGCAAATGAACTGGTCACGTTTATTCCCACACCCGGTTTTGTCGGTCACGCTGTGGCTTATCTGGTTGTTATTGAATAACACCGCCAGCGCAGGCCATATGGTGTTGGGTGCGTTATTGGCAATTTTTATTCCCTGGTTTACCTCGGGCTTCTGGCCGGAGAAGATACGCATTCTGAAGCCGCTGCTACTGATTAGATATGTGGCAAGGGTGCTCTATGAAATCATCGTGGCAAATGTTGTGGTGGCCAAAATGATTCTCGATCGCGCCGATAAATTGCAGCCCGGTTTTATTGCCTATTCATTAAAACTCGAATCGCCTATCGCCATCAGCTTGCTGGCCAACACCATTTCGCTGACCCCTGGGACGGTCAGTTGTGATTTGACCGAGGATGGCCGCACCTTATTGATCCATTCATTGCATATTGACGATGCTGAAGCCGTTAAAGCTGAAATCGCCCATAAATTTGAGCAGCCGTTAGAGGAGATTTTTGCCTGATGCTGACTACTGCGATTGCCATCAGTTTTGTACTTGTCGGTGTAGCACTACTGCTGAGTTTTATCAGGCTGGTGGTGGGCCCCGATGTGCCGGATCGTATTCTGGCGCTGGATACCTTATACCTGAACTCGATTGCTCTGCTGATCCTGCTCGGCATTTATCTCGACAGTGCTTTGTATTTTGAAGCGGCGCTGCTGATTGCGGTGATGGGCTTTATGGGAACGCTGGCGCTCAGTAAATATCTGCTGCGCGGCGACATCATGGAGTAAGGCATGTTAGAAACGCTATTAGCTATTCTGATTATTCTCGGCGGCTTTTTTACCCTGGTCGGCTCCATCGGTTTGTTTAAATTGCCCGATTTTTATATGCGCCTGCATGGCCCGACCAAAGCCAGTACGCTCGGTGTTGGCGCTATCCTCGTCGCATCTGCTGTCTATTTCACCAGCAAATCCGGTGATGTCAGTCTGCATGAAGTACTGGTCACCTTATTTTTGTTTATCACCGCACCGGTCAGTGCCCATCTGATGGCCAAAGCCGCCATTCATATCAAAGTGAAACAGGTCGAACGCACCCGCCAGATTGATAAAAATCCGTGACCGTCAAAGCACAAATCTGGGTAGACGCCGATGCCTGCCCGGTCGTCATCAAAGAAATCCTTTATCGCGCCGCCAGCCGTAAAAGCGTCAATATCACCTTTGTTGCCAATCACAGCCTGCGTTTACCGCCCTCGCCGTATTTACATTTTTTGCAGGTCGAGAGTGGTTTTGATGTAGCTGACAATGAAATCGTCAAGCGGCTGAATACCGGCGATCTGGTAGTCACCGCCGATATTCCGCTGGCCGCTGAAGCCATTGAAAAAGGCGCGCTGGCCTTAAATCCGCGCGGCGAACTGTACACCACCGACAGCATTCAGGCGCGCCTGACCATGCGTAACTTTATGGAAACCATGCGCAGCAGCGGTGAGCAAATCAGCGGCCCGGCCAGTTTTCATCAACGGG
>CAMPHB010000061.1 GCA_946885755.1 uncultured Methylophaga sp.
CACTGAAGCCCGATGAAGTACAGTCAGATCTTTGATCCAGCGCTGTCTGTTGTTCTCTTAAAATGGCAAAGCTGTCAGTCATGCGTTTGTTCCGGTCAAAGATAAAGCTGCTATTGTAACGGTTCAGCGGCTGCAACCCCAAAACACGATGGCGGATAAACCATTTACATTTAAATTCAGAGCATCAAGACGGCTTGGCTATATATTGTTGGTAATGCATACCTTGGCGTTAGTAGCTGTGTGGCTGACTGAATTACCATTGATAGTAAGCATTTTATTAGCAGTATTGCTGGTGCTCAGTGCCGGCTATTACTGGCAAACACTTTTCTCGCCGGTCGAACGGCAGTTGCTTTTTCAGCCGGCCACGGGCTGGCAGCTCAACCTGCAGCCGGTTCAGATTCAACAAGCTTTTATCAGCCGCCCGTTGCTGATAATCAATTACCGGCAGGCAGCAAAAAACGCAGCGCTGGTTTTACTGGCCGACAGTGCTGATGCCGATGCCCTTCGGCAATTAAGAATTTTGCTGCGCCAGAAAGACACCGGTTAACGACCGGCGATCACGGTATTTTTTGCTGCCGGTCCGGGATCGGTTTGCGGATAGTCAAGATTAAAATGCAGGCCGCGGCTTTCTTTGCGGGTCAGTGCTGACAGAATGATAAGCTCAGCCACATCGGCGAGATTACGCAGTTCCAGCAGATCGTTGCTGATATGGTGCTGGCTGTAAAAAGCGTCGATTTCCTGTTTCAGCAGTTGCAGCCGCAGCTGGGCTTTTTTCAAGCGTTCATTACTGCGCACAATACCCACGTAATCCCACATAAAACGCCGTAACTCATCCCAGTTATGACTGATCGCCACCGCTTCTTTGGCGGGATGCACAGAGCTGTCATCCCAGTCAGGAACATCGCCGGTAAACATGGGACGTTGCTGGCGCTGAATATCTGCAGCGGCGGCTGTCGCAAATACCAGACATTCCAGCAGTGAGTTACTGGCCATGCGATTAGCACCATGCAGCCCGGTATGGGCTGTTTCACCAATTGCATATAAGCCCGGAATATCGGTGCGGCCATGTTTGTCAGTCATAATGCCGCCACAAGTGTAATGGGCCGCAGGTACCACCGGAATGGGCTCTTTACTGATATCAATGCCAAATTCCTGACAACGCTGATAAATCGTCGGGAAATGGGCTTTGAGAAAATCTGCCGGCTGATGACTGATGTCCAGATAAACACAATCATGACCAAGGCGTTTCATTTCATGGTCAATAGCCCGGGCGACGATATCCCGCGGCGCCAGTTCGGCCTGCGAGTGAAAAGCGGGCATAAAACGTGTGCCGTCAGCCAGTTTTAACAGCGCACCTTCACCGCGCAGCGCTTCACTTATCAGAAATGATTTAGCGCGCGGATGACATAAACAGGTTGGATGAAACTGGATACATTCCATATTGGCAATCCGGCAACCGGCGCGCCAGCCCATAGCAATACCGTCACCGGTCGAGACATCCGGGTTGCTGGTGTACAGATAAACTTTGCCGGCACCGCCTGTTGCCAGCACGGTAACCGGTGCTAGAAAGGTCACCGGCTTATCGGCTTTAATATCCAGCACATAACAGCCCAGACACTGATTATCATCGCTGCCCAGCTGTTTACGGCTGGTAATTAAATCAATACCAATATGAAAGGGGAACAGGCTGATATTCGGATGGGCTTTGGCTTTGTCAAGCAACGTCGTTTCAACTGCGCGACCGGTGGCATCGGCAGAGTGAATCACCCGGCGATGGCTGTGACCGCCTTCCTGTGTCAGGTGATAATGCTGGTTGGTGTCATCATCGCGGGTAAATGACACACCTTGATCAATTAACCAGTTGACACTGTCACGGGCGTGTTCGACGGTAAACTGGACAATTTGCGGATCACACAGACCGCCACCGGTTTTCAGGGTATCGTCGATGTGCGACTGTAATGAGTCGGTTTTATCGAGCACCACCGAAATACCGCCCTGGGCATATAATGAAGCGCCTTCTTCGAGCTGGCTCTTCGATATCACGGCGACTTTGGCATGGTCAGCCATCTTCAGTGCCAGTGTCAGGCCGGCGGTGCCGCTGCCGATAATAAGCAAGTCAAAACGATGAGTAGTGGTCATGAATCCGGAAACGGGTAAAATGCCAGCAGCTATTTTGCACTGATTGTGGAACAAAAAGAAAATGCTACTGGTCAATCAAGCAGTCAATAAAACCAACCTCCGGCACGTCGGAGCAGGCCGGATCACGGAATGAGTATCGATCAAGAATTGGTAAAGCGGGTACAGGCGGGCGATAAGAAAGCCTTTGACCTGCTGATCATGAAATATCAGCAACGCATCATTCATGTGATCACGGGCTTTGTTCATGATCCTGTAGAGGCAATGGATGTTGCGCAGGAAGCGTTTATTAAAGCTTATCGGGCTTTGCCGGGTTTTCGGGGTGACAGTGCCTTCTATACATGGCTGTATCGGATCGCAATTAACACCTCGAAAAATTATCTGACGGCCAGCTCGAGGAGGCCGCCGCTGAGTGATGTCGATGCCATGGACGCAACAATTTATTACGATGCGCCCGAACTTAAGGAATTTGAGACACCTGAAAACAGTCTCATGAGTGTAGAGCTGGAACAAGCCATTCAACTGGCGATTGACAGTTTGCCGGAAGACACCGCCACAGCCATTAAGCTGCGCGAGTTTGAAGGGATGAGTTACGAGGAAATAGCACAGGCAATGGACTGCCCGATAGGTACGGTGCGGTCGCGAATTTTTCGTGCCCGGGAAGCCATAGATAAACAAGTGAAAGCAGTAATGGGTGAAGAGGATTAAATCATGACAGTGAATCATCGTGAGATGCTCTCTGCATTGGTGGATGGTCAGTTGAAAGGGCAGGAACTGACACAGGCCATCAACTATATAAATAATGATCCGGCGGCACGGGCTGAGTATTTGCGTTTGCAATACACCAGTGATGTCATGCACGGCTATACGCGTGCCGTCAGCCAGCGACCGGTTGATTTGGCGCAGCGTTTATCAGCAGCGCTGGCTGATGAGCCGGTGTATCAGCAAAATGTTTTGCTGGCTAAAGCCAGAGTGCTGGCATTTCCGAAAACAGTCTGGAAACAAGCGGCTGGCCTCGCGATGGCGGCTTCTGTCGGCGCACTGGCTGTGGTTGGTGTGATGAATCAGCCGGCTTATCAGGATTTGCCGATGGCCAGTGCCGAAAATGTCGCTGATGTGACAACGCAGGTTGCCGGTCAGGTTAATCGCTGGACAGTTGGCGAACCTGAAATTGAAGATCGATTGAATAATTATCTGGTGGATCACAACGAATATGCTGGTGGTGCTGGCATGTTCTCATACGGCCGTGTGGTTTCTTACGGTACGGAGCAGTAACCATGTACAGAGTTTGGGCATTCTGCCTGTGTTTGATGGTGCCGGTATTGGCATGGGCAGAAAACGATGCGGTCGCACTGCTGGAACGCATGACCCAAGCAGGCAAGGAGCTTAATTATCAGGGGGTATTCGCCTATCAAACTGGCCGCACCCTGCAGTCTATTCAGATTTATCACCGTAATGATGCTGAGGGCGAGAGTGAACGGCTGATGTCATTAAACGGTGTCGCCCGCGAAGTTATCCGCTCTAATGACATGGTGACCTGCATTAATCCTGAAGGCAAACAAATCAATGTCAGCCGCCGGCCACTGGGTCGGGGGTTCCCAAGTGATCTACCGCGCAGGGTGCGATCAGCAACACCTTATTATGATTTGATCTTAGGTGAAGAAGAACGGATCGCCGGGCGAATGACTCAGGAGCTGGAAATCCAGCCGTTGGATAATTATCGTTACGGTTACCGGCTGTGGGTCGATAAAGAAACTGATTTATTGTTGAAATCAGAACTCCTGGCAGATAACGGTGATGTACTGGAAACCTTTGCTTTTTCAGCAATTGAAACCGGTGTGGAAATCAGCGATCAGGATTTAAAGCCGCAAACCAGCGGTGAAGAAATGACCTGGCATCAGTCTGAGCAGGGCAAACCGTTATCACTGAGCAATGACAGGCTGATTTCTACATGGGAGCCAAGCTGGTTGCCCGATGGTTTTAGTCTGGTCGCTGCGCAAAACCGGCTGCGTGCTAACAACGGCGCTTATGTTGAGCAGCGTGTTTTCAGTGATGGCCTCAGTTCCGTATCCATTTTTATCGAACGCATCAAAGCCCGGCACAGCCATTTGCAGGGTGGGTCACATATGGGCGCTGTTAATGCGTTTGGCACCATCATTCATTCACATTTTGTCACGGTTGTCGGTGAAGTGCCGGCGATCACTGTCGAAAAAATTGGTGCGGGTATCCAATTTAATATGTCCGGACAGCCATGATTGAGCAAAAAGCAACTGTTGTCGCGATAGAGCCCGATGTCATCTGGGTTGAAGCGCAACGGCAGTCAACCTGTGGCAGCTGTCAGGTTCGTCAGGGCTGTGGCACTGGTTTACTGGCTAAACATGTCGGCAAACGTTTTAACCGAATTGCTGTCCCTAATAACAAGACTGTGATGATTGGTCAGCAAGTGACGGTTGCTATCCCTGAAGATGCTTTATTGCAGGGCGCCTTTTTAATGTACTTGCTGCCATTATTGGCTATGTTTGCCGGTGCCAGTCTGGCACGTTGGCTGGCTTGGCCGGAACCGCTGCAAATTGCTGCCGGCTTGGCGGCTTTACTGGCCGGTTTTTTCTGGGTGTCATCACGGTTGAAACGTAAAAATGCAGTCATAGCAACGCAAATAATAGAGGAAACGATATGACACAACCGAAAACCTGGGCGGTGATTGCGCTGGCAATGACCTGGTTAATGATGAGTATGGCAGTACAAGCGCGTAATCTGCCGGAGTTCACTGAACTGGTCGAAAAAAATGCTGATGCGGTCGTCAACATCAGTACCAAAATGAACAAAGACGAAATGGTGCAACAGCAATTACCGCAAGGTATGCCGCAAATGCCGCCGGGTATGGAAATTCCTGAGGGCACACCCTTTGATGATTTTTTCAAACGTTTCTTTGGTCAGCCAGGTCAGCCGCAGCCACCTCAGCCTAACTCGCTGGGTTCAGGTTTTGTGTTGTCTGAAGATGGTTTTATTTTGACCAATCACCATGTGATTAAAGATGCTGATGAAATCATTGTCCGCTTCAGTGATCGCACAGAGTTGACCGCTGAGCTATTGGGTAGTGATGAACGCAGTGACGTGGCATTACTGAAAGTCGATCCAAAAGGCCTGGATCTGAAAGCTGTCAAACTGGGTAATTCCAAAGATCTGAAAGTCGGTGAATGGGTATTGGCGATAGGCTCGCCGTTTGGTTTCGATTACTCAGCAACAGCCGGGATTGTCAGTGCGCTGGGCCGCAGCCTGCCAAGTGATAGCTACGTGCCCTTTATTCAGACTGATGTGGCGATTAACCCGGGTAACTCTGGTGGTCCACTGTTTAATCTGGATGGTGAAGTAATAGGCATTAACTCACAAATTTACAGCCGTACCGGTGGTTTCATGGGCGTTTCATTCGCTATCCCGATGGATGTCGTAATGAATGTCGTTGATCAGATCAAAGCCCAGGGTTACGTCAGCCGTGGTTGGCTGGGTGTTGTGATTCAGGATGTGACTCGTGAGTTAGCGGAATCATTCGGTCTCGACAAACCACGTGGTGCTCTGGTATCGCGGGTAATTGCTGACAGTCCTGCCTCAAAAGCAGGTTTTGAAGCTGGCGATGTCATCCTTAAATTTAATGGTCGTGACGTTGATGCGTCATCGGATTTGCCACCAATTGTCGGTAGCACACAAGTCGGTAAAACAGTGCCCGATGAAGTTATGCGCAAAAACAAGCTGGAAACCCTGCGTGTGAAAGTTGAAGAACTGCCTGAAGATGAAGCCATTGCCAGTGGCCAAAGTCCTCAGAACGGCCGTTTCAGATCTGATCGTCTGGCTGTTGAAGTGGTTGACTTGACCCCGCAGCAACGTGAAGAAACGGGCGTTGAATCAGGTGGTGTGATGGTTATGAAGATTGAGTCTGGTCCGGTAGCGAATGCCGGCATTAATCCGACTGACGTCATTATCAGTTTGAACAACGAGCAGATCACCAGTGGCCAACAGTTTGTTGAAGTTGCCAAAGATCTGCCTGTCGGCAAATCAATTCCGGTGCTGGTGCAACGCGGTGGCGCTGCACAATTCCTGGCACTGAAAATTGAAGAATGACAGACGTCTATAGCGTTGATAGGTTTTAGGCAGGACAGTCCGCTGTTTTTGCCGTAAAATCCTACCGTTAGACCCATCCAAATCGGTCGGTCACATTAAGTGCCGGCCGATTTTTTTAGTTAAGGTGCTTAGACGTTTTTATGGATCACATCCGTAACTTTTCCATTATTGCTCATATTGATCACGGCAAATCAACGATCGCCGACCGTTTTATTCAAATTTGCGGGGGACTCACTGATCGTGAAATGTCCCAGCAGGTGCTGGACTCGATGGATATCGAGAAAGAACGCGGTATCACTATCAAAGCACAAAGTGTTTCACTGGATTACAAAGCCCGTGATGGTGAAACCTACCATCTGAATTTTATCGACACGCCCGGCCATGTCGATTTTTCTTATGAAGTCTCCCGGTCGCTGGCTGCCTGTGAGGGTGCATTGCTGGTGGTGGATGCGGCGCAAGGTGTGGAAGCACAAAGTGTTGCCATCTGCTACACGGCCATCGATTTAGGTCTCGAAGTGCTGCCGGTTTTGAATAAAATCGATTTACCGTCAGCAGAGCCGGAACTTGTCGCCCAGGAAATTGAAGATATCATCGGTGTTTATGACCTCAATGCCGTGCGCTGCAGTGCCAAAACCGGTCTGGGTATTGAAGATCTGCTGGAAGAGCTGGTGGCACGGGTGCCGCCACCGCAAGGTGATCCGGATGGCCGCCTGAAGGCATTAATTATTGATTCGTGGTTTGATTCCTATGTCGGGGTTATTTCGCTGGTGCGTATCAAACAGGGCAAGCTGAAAACCAAAGACAAAATCAAAGTCATGTCGACCGGTCAGGAATATCAGGTCGATGAAGTGGGCGTGTTTACCCCGAAACGCAGCAAGCGCAGTGAACTGAAGTGTGGTGAAGTCGGTTATGTGATTTCCGGCGTCAAAGAAATTGACGGCGCACCGGTCGGTGATACGCTGACCACGGCCCGTGACGGCGCCGATAAAATGCTGCCTGGTTTTAAAGAAGTCACACCGCAGGTGTATGCCGCTTTATTTCCGGTGAGCAGTGATGATTATGAAACCTTTCGTGATGCGCTGGGCAAACTGCGCTTAAACGATGCATCACTGCATTTTGAACCGGAAAACTCTCAGGCCCTGGGGTTTGGTTTCCGCTGCGGCTTTCTCGGGTTGCTGCATATGGAGATCATTCAGGAGCGGTTGGAG
>CAMPHB010000062.1 GCA_946885755.1 uncultured Methylophaga sp.
CAAACCAACTACTTGCCCATAATTAGCACTGGCATCACCTTGGACCATCACCGGCACCTGCGGATTACGGTTTAAAATAGCGACAACCCGTGCAGCCAGAACGGTTGCTTCAACCGGCTCATCCGGATTTTCGCCAACCGATGAATAATAATTACCTTCAGCATCCACTGAAATAATCAGCGGCTCGGTATTTTCCGGCGCTTCCACCGGGTTGGCGACCGCTTGCGGTAAATCAACATTGACGCCCTGCGTCAACAACGGTGCGGTGATCATAAAAATGATCAGCAATACCAGCATTACGTCTATATACGGCACGACGTTAATTTCAGCCATTGGCTTACGGCGCACCCGTACTTTTTTATAAACAGCCATACACTGCTCCGGGATTAGCTTTGTTGGCGTTGTAAAATCGAAGAAAATTCTTCGACAAAGGTATCGTAGCGATTAATCAACCGCTCGACTTCATGGGAGTAGCGGTTATAGGCAATAACAGCCGGAATCGCGGCAAACAGACCCATCGCCGTCGCGATCAGCGCTTCAGCAATACCCGGCGCCACCATAGCCAAAGTGGCCTGCTGCACTTCACCGAGTGCCCGGAACGAGTTCATAATGCCCCAGACGGTACCGAACAGACCAATGTATGGACTAGTGGAGCCAGCGGTCGCCAAAAATGGCAAAGAAACTTCCAACTGGTCGATTTCCCGGGCCAGTGAGATCCGCATCACCCGCTGGGTGCCGTCCAGCACAAAGTTAGAATCCGGTACGGTTTTTTTCAGGCGGATAAATTCCTTGAAGCCTGTTTCAAAAATACCTTCCATACCGCGACTGGCATGCGGCCGGGCGGTAATATCTTCATAAAGCTTATTCAGTTCATTACCAGACCAGAATTTATCCTCAAAATTATCAGCATCCTTTAAGGCCTGCGCCAGTTCGGCACGCTTTCTGAAAATCAGCGTCCACGAATACAGCGAAATCAGCAGCAATGACAACATCACCAGTTTGACCAGCAAACTGGCTTCTGAAATCAGTGCAAACAAGGACATATCAGCATTCACGTTGCATCTCCGTCAGGATAGAGTTAGGTATCGGACAAGGTTGAAAAGTCTCAGCATTGAGACAGGCGACTTTGACCGTCGCCTCACATAACGATGTCACATCCCGCGACACCTGTTGTTCAAATTGCATACTGGCACCGCTGGTCTGAACCAGCGCTGAACGTACCATTAATTGATCATTGAAGCGCGCCGGCCGGCGAAAATTTAACTGCATGGAATGCACCGCAAACAAAACATTTTGCTCATTACGCAGCCGGTCTTGTTCAAATCCCAGCTGCCGCAACCATTCAGTGCGGGCGCGCTCCATAAATTTCAAGTAGTTAGCGTGATACACCACACCACCACTGTCGGTGTCTTCATAATAAACACGCACTGGCCAATCAAAATGCTGCATTAATCACCAATTAAATCCACATCCGGCTTCAGACCCAGGTGTAAAAATGCCCGTTTGGTGGCCACCCGGCCACGCTGTGTGCGCATAATAAAGCCTTCCTGAATCAGATACGGTTCCAGTACATCTTCAATGGTGCCACGCTCTTCACCGATGGCGGCGGCGAGATTATCCAGCCCTACCGGGCCGCCGGCAAATTTTTCGATAATCGCCAGTAATAGCTTGCGATCCAGCATATCGAAACCAAAGTCATCAACATCGAGCAAATCCAAGGCTTGGCGGGCAACTTCGGCACTGATAACACCATCAAAGCGCACCTCGGCATAATCACGCACCCTGCGCAATAAACGATTGGCGATGCGCGGCGTACCCCTTGAACGACGGGCGATTTCGCCGGCACCGGAAACATCCAGCGGCACCTGCAAAATACGCGCACTGCGCTGTACGATAGTGCTTAAATCTTCAACGTTATAAAACTCCAGCCGCTGCACAATACCGAAACGGTCGCGCAGTGGCGACGTCAGTGAACCGGCCCGTGTCGTCGCACCGACCAGCGTAAACGGCTCCAAATCAAGCTTGATAGACCGCGCTGCCGGACCCTCGCCAATCATGATATCGATTTGATAATCTTCCATGGCCGGGTACAACACTTCTTCAACCACCGGGCTTAGGCGATGAATTTCATCAACAAACAGTACATCGTTGGGTTCAAGATTGGTCAGCAGGGCGGCCAGATCGCCGGGGCGTTCCAATACCGGCCCAGAGGTTTGTCGTTAATTAACGCCCATTTCGTTGGCGATAATATGCGCCAGCGTGGTTTTACCGAGGCCGGGCGGGCCGAAGATCAGCGTGTGATCCAGTGCTTCTTTACGATTACGGGCGGCTGAGACAAACAAATCCATTTGCTCTCGCACCGCCGGCTGACCGATATAATCGCTGAGCTGAACTGGCCGGATCGCCCGATCATGGCGTTCTTCATCCGGTGCGGCGGTGGGTGTAATAAAGCGATCTTCCATCATCAGCTTCTTTGTAAAGCCTGCCGGATAATTTGTTCCGTACTCATGCCGTCGGCATTGATACTGCGAATCATTTTATCTGCCTCTGCTGCTTTATAACCGAGCGCCACCAGCGCTTCGGCAGCTTCGTTACGGGCACCACTGCTGCTTGGCATCGCCTCGGTAACAGTACTGTCGAGCCCCATGGCGCTACCGACTTCTTTCAGGCGGTCACGCATTTCAATAATCAGACGTTCAGCGGTTTTTTTACCAACACCCGGCAAACGCGTCAGACTGGCGGTATCGCCTTCCTGCACACTGCGGGCAAAGCTGTCGACATCACTGCCGGAAAGTATGGTCAATGCCAGTTTGGCGCCGACACCGTTGACTTTCAGCAGGCTGCGAAACAACAAACGCTCGCGCGCCGTGCCAAATCCATACAGCAATTGCGCATCCTCGCGAACGACGAGGTGAGTATACAGACTGACCGTTTCGTTCAATGCGGGCAGGTTCACAAAAGTCGACATTGGCGCTGATAGCTCATAGCCCACGCCGTGCACATCCAGCACCAGTTCCGGTGGTTGTTTTTCAATGACAATTCCGCTTAAACGTCCGATCATCGGCTGTATCGTCCTCCACGGCGACTGCTGGTGCGCATACCTGCCGGTAATTTACTGGCCACCCCTAAACTTGCCTGATTGGCATGGGTAATCGCACAGGCCAGTGCATCGGCGGCGTCTTCAGCGGGTGGTTCAGCAAGTTGCAACATGACCGACATCATATACTGGACCTGATCTTTTTTGGCGTGACCATTACCAACCACCGCTTTTTTGATTTGTGTGGCAGAGTATTCGTGAACAATAAGGTTCTGGCTGACCCCAGCGCAGATGGCTGCACCACGAGCTTGACCAAGCTTCAGGGCAGAGTCGGCATTTTTGTGCAAAAACACTTTTTCCACAGCCATGATCTCCGGCTGGTAACGCTGAATCAGATCGGTCAGTCCTTCAAAGATTTGTTTTAAGCGATCAGGAAAATCACCATCTCCCACCAGCAAGCGGCCGTTGATCACATGTTTTATCTGTTTGCCCTGCAATTCAATGATGCCAAAGCCAGTTTTTCGCGAGCCGGGGTCAACACCAAGAATGCGTGACATGGGTCGGCAATCAGCTATCGAGCTGCGCCATCACCTCATCAGAGAAATCGGCATTGGAATAAACCTGCTGAACATCATCCAATTCTTCAAAAGCATCGATCATGGCAATGGCTTTTTGCGCATCTTCCAAATCCAGACTGATGGTATTATCAGGGTGCATGGTGACTTCAGCGGATTGTACGGCAAAGCCCGCAGCATCCAGAGCATCTTTCACGGCGGCGTAGTCGTCCGGCGTGGTGAACACATCCATCGAACCATCGTCATTGGTAATGATATCTTCAGCGCCTGCTTCAAGCGCCACTTCCATCACCGCGTCTTCATCAAGACCTGACGGCAGACTGATAATGCCTTTTTGATTAAACATAAACGCCACACAACCGTCCGTGCCCATATTACCGCCACGTTTACTGAACACATGCCGCACTTCAGCAACGGTGCGATTGCGGTTATCGGTCATACAATCGACCATAATGGCGATGCCGTTGGGGCCGTATCCTTCGTAGCGGACTTCTTCGTAAGCCACACCTTCCAGTTCGCCGGCACCGCGTTTGCTGGCGCGTTCAATGACATCTTTGGTCATATTGCTGCCCAGCGCTTTATCAATCGCCGCTCTTAAACGCGGATTGGTTGCCGGATCGCTGCCACCCATACGCGCCGCAACGGTAATTTCACGGATAAGGCGGGTAAACAATTTGCCGCGTTTGGCATCCTGCGCACCTTTACGATGCTGAATGTTTGCCCACTTACTATGACCTGCCATGCAAAAACCTCTGTCAATCTGTGTCGCTTAAACCAATGTGTTCCAGTCGCGGTAGTATTCGCTGCGACCGTAAACCTGGTCGAAATACATGCTTTGTAACTGCTCAGTAATCGGCCCACGGCTGCCGTTGCCAATCGGCCGGTTATCCAGCTCACGGATCGGTGTTACTTCGGCGGCGGTGCCGGTGAAGAAGGCTTCATCGCAGATGTAGACCTCATCACGGGTAATGCGTTTTTCCACCACTTTAAGGCCAATATCATTGGCCAGTTTAATTACCGTGTCGCGGGTAATGCCTTCCAGCGCTGACGTCAGCTCGGGTGTATACAACACGCCATCACGCACCATAAAGAAGTTTTCGCCGCTGCCTTCGGTAACAAAACCCTGCGCATCTAATAATAAGGCTTCGTCATAACCATCATTAACCGCTTCCTGCAACGCCATCATCGAGTTCATGTAATTGCCGTTAGCTTTGGCTTTACACATGGTGATATTGACGTGGTGACGGGTAAACGACGAGGTTTTAATACGAATACCGCGATTCATATTTTCTTCGCCAAGGTACGAGCCCCAATGCCAGGCAGCAACCATCACGTGGGTATTCAGATTATCAGCACGAATGCCCATGCCTTCTGATCCGTAAAACACCATCGGCCGGATGTAGGCCGATTCCAGTTTGTTGTCACGCACCACATCACGCTGCGCCTGATTGAGCGTATCTTTATCAAACGGCATTTTCATGCCAAGAATTTTGGCACTGCGAAACAACCGGTTGGTATGTTCCTGTAAACGGAAAATGGCGGTGCCGTTATCAGTTTTATAAGCACGCACCCCTTCAAAACAGCCCATGCCATAATGCAGGGTATGGGTCAGGACATGCACTTTGGCTTCACGCCATGGCACGAATTCGCCATCTAACCAGATAACGCCATCCCGATCTGCCATTGTTACTGCTGCCATAATTGTTTCCGTTTTGTTTAGTTGAGACTGGTTTTAAGCCAGCCAGCGTTGCCAAATTTGTAAGACCTGTGGCCGGAAGTTTTCGACTCTGGCAACGGGTGCCAGGGTCGGCTGTTCCTGCAACACACAGCGATTTGCTTCACTGCGGTAAAACCGATAAGCATCGGCGAGCATGTTGCTCTCTTCAGCCAGCAATTTACCGGTCGCCGCCAGTGCGTCCAAAATCCTGATATTATCGGTGTAAACCATCAATTCAGGCAAGTCCGTCGCCCAAGCCAGCACCGCGTACTGCACCAAAAACTCAATATCGGTAATACCACCGGTGCCTTGTTTTAAATCAAACAGCGTCTCAGTAGATTTATCCAGCTGCTGGCGCATTTTCTGGCGCATATCAGCGACCTCTTTGGCCAGCGCTTTACTGTCGCGGTGTTTTCCCAGGACTTGCTGACGAATATCGGCAAATTTTTCACAAAGTTGCTTATCACCCAATACACAGCGAGCGCGCACCAGCGCCTGATGTTCCCATGTCCAGGCCTCGTTATGCTGATATTCAGCAAAACCACTGAGCGGTGTTACCAGCAAACCCGAGTTGCCACTTGGCCGCAGCCGGGTGTCAACTTCATATAACGTGCCGCCTGAGGTTACTGTCGACATGATATGGATCATGCGCTGCGCGAGGCGCGTATAAAACACCATCACATCAACAGGCTTATCACCATCGGTCATACCCTGCCGGTTGTCGTCAAATATAAACACCAGATCCAGATCCGAACCGTAGCCGAGTTCCAGCCCGCCGAGCTTGCCGTAAGCCAGCACAGCAAAACCGCCAAAATTCACATCATCAGCTTGTGCGTTAGGTGGATAACCATGGCGCTGTACCAGATATTGCCAGGCCAGATTCAACGTTTGTTCCAGCTGAATTTCAGCAAGCTCACTGAGTTGATCACCAACCCGCATCAGGGGTAATACACCGGTGACATCAGCCGCGGCCACATGCAAGGTGGCGATTTGCCGGAATTCACGCAGCCGGTTCATTTGCTGTTCTAAATCGCCGTCTTCAACTGAGGCTAGATATTGCACCAGACGCCGGGTCTGCTCTTGACGATCGGGCACTTCATACAATGATCGTGGATCCAGCAACTCATCCAGCAACAACGGATATCGTGCCAGCTGATGACTGATCAGCGGACTGGCTGCTGCCAGCTTAATCAACTGCGATAAGGCCAGCGGATTTTCCACCAGCAGCGCCATATAAGCCGAGCGACGCATGATCGCTTCCAGCAATGGCATCAGCCGCGCCAGACAGGCATCAGGGTTTTCGGTACCGGCGGCAGCCTGCACCAGCAAAGGCAATAACTTTTTCAGCCTGCCCCTGCCGGTATCGCTGAGATTTTTGCAGGCATGGCTTTGCAGTAATTTGTCGAGCGTTTCTAAACAGGCAGCACTGTCCTGATAACCACACACTTGTAAATATTGTAATTTTTCGGCTTCACCAGCGGTCAGTAAAGCAATGGCGTCGGCCGGTTCATCATCCGCCTGCGGCGCCGTTAATAATTGTTCAAAATGTTCATGAACCTGTTGCCGGTGGTCTTTGATTTCCGTTAAAAACGCCGGCCAATCGGCAAAATTCATCATGGTTGCCAGACGCTGCCGGCTGTCATCTTCCTTGGGCAATAAATGGGTTTGCTGATCTGCCCAGGCCTGAATCCGATGCTCAGTGCGGCGCAGAAATTCATAAGCCGCTTTCAGCGCCCGCACGGCATAAGCCGATAGTAATTGTCGCTCGGCCAGCAGATCCAAAATGGTCAGGATCGGCCGTTGTTGCAGCGGCTTATCACGGCCGCCGTAAATCAGCTGAAAGATCTGGCCGATAAACTCGATTTCGCGAATGCCGCCGGCGCCGAGTTTGATATTGTCTTCCATGCCTTTCAGATGCAATTGGCCGGCAATCATCGCTTTCATTTCACGCAGCGAATCAAACATGCCGTAATCCAGATAACGCCGGTAAACAAACGGCCGCAGTAATTCGCTGATGGCTTTGCGCTCGCTGTCACTGCCGGTGATTGGCCGTGCTTTGATCATCGCGTAGCGTTCCCATTCGCGGCCCTGTGTCTGGTAATACTCTTCCATGGCGT
>CAMPHB010000063.1 GCA_946885755.1 uncultured Methylophaga sp.
GTATCGCACCGTCATCAAACTGTTTTTGTAAAGCGGCAATCTCATCGGCACATTCCGCCATTAAGCGATCCCGCTGCGCGGCCAGGTCCAGCGGCTCGGCATCGCCTTTGAGCATTTTCCGCCAATCGGTACGATCCGCCACATGCTGTTTAAACAGCACCTCAACCAGCCCCGACTGATAGCGGCTTTTGACCCGGAATATCGGTAATGCCTGAGTTGCGCCCTGATCCAGCCAGCGGGTCGGTACCTGGCCGATACGGGTAATACCGACTTTCAGACCGGAACTGTTGGCCAGATAAACAATATGATCCTGCATACACACGGAAAGTCCCCAGTCCGGCTCGCGGCAGGTACCTTTATCAAAATGGCAGATCTCCGGCTTCATAAAACACAAATCACATTGCGCCAGTTTTTGTGAGCAGGGGAAACAAAAACCACCGCTGTAACTTTTACTGGTTTTGCGCTGACAATTCTGGCAAAAAATAACGCCGGCATAATTAAATTGCAGTGGTTTGCCGATCAACTCATGCATTGCCATTGTTTCATCTGCCAGCGATAGCTGATATTGCGCGCGGCCATCAGCCGGCAAAATTGCCTGCATCTTGCGCAGTTGCCCCTCAATTGTTGTCACAGTTTGCTCCTCAAAACCGCATCTAGTTTACCTGAGCCGCAAAGCCGCTGCTGTAATGCCTCCTGAAAAAAGTGCTTTACCGGTTTGTCGCAGACGACACATGTGCCAGTGTAAGCAAATGTAAAAAAGACCTGCGGTAAGGCCTGTTTTTATATGACATTGCCATGACAGGGTAAAATTTTGGCTGGCATGCCTTGGCAAATTGGCGTATAAACTTAACGCAATTAAATGCTTAGACACCTAAGATGAAGCGACATGTTAAATCTTAAAAAGCTGCTGTGGCCGGCGTTAATCGCCTTAAGCATCGTGATCTCCGGCTGTAGTACCACCAGCAAACAACCTGATGTCGCCAGCACCGGCGACGCTGATCTGATCCTCAAAAAACGTCCTGCCAACTGGCAACGTAACCATCTGGTGGAATTATCCACCGCTGAATTAGACCCCAAACTGTTTGAAGACGACGAGGCCATCGTCATGGATGATGTTTGGCAGCGTATCCGCACTGGATATGGCATTGACGATTACCGGGTATTGCATCCGGAAACACAAACCCGTCTGTCATGGTTTGTCAGTCACCCGGATTATGTTAACCGTGTGGTGGAGCGCGCCCGGCCCTACCTTTTTCATATTGTCGAAGAAATTGACAAACGTGATATGCCAATGGAAATCGCCTTGTTGCCGGTTATCGAAAGTGGTTTTCAGCCGTTTGCCAACTCACCCAGCGGCGCCGCCGGCATCTGGCAATTTATACCCGGTACCGGCAAAGTATTCGGCCTCGAGCAGACCTGGTGGTATGACGGCCGCCGTGATGTGATCCGCTCCACCGATGCGGCACTCAACTATTTGGAACGACTGCACGGCATGTTCGGCGACTGGCAACTGGCAATCGCCGCCTATAATGCTGGTGAAGGTACCGTAGGCCGCGCCATTAAGCGTAATCAGGAACTGGGCCGCGACACTGATTTCTGGTCACTGGATTTACCGGCAGAAACCACCGCTTATATTCCGAAGCTGCTGGCTGTCGCACATCTGGTTAAACAACCGGCACAATATGATATCCGCCTCAGCCCCATTACCAACAAACCTTATTTGACCGTCGTTAACATTGGTAGTCAGTTGGATCTGTCTCTGGCCGCTGATCTGGCTGATATGAGCAAAGATGACTTATTTAAGCTCAACCCCGGCTTTAACCGCTGGGCCACCGCGCCCACAGGTCCACATCAGTTGGTTTTGCCAATCAGTAAAGCTAAAAATTTTAAAGCCGCACTGACACAATTACCCAGAGAACAGCGTCTCAGCTGGCAACGGCATCAGGTGCAGCCCGGTGAATCACTGGGGCAAATCGCCAGTAAACACCAAACCACCGTCAACGCCATCAAACAAGCTAACAAACTGTCAACTAATTTGATCCGCGCCGGCGCGCACCTGATGATTCCGGTCGCCAGTGCCAATGCCGCCGAAACCGAACCGGCAGCTGTTAACAGTGCGCAGGGCAAACGTTCTACTTATACCGTTAAAGCCGGCGACAGCTGGTGGCACATTGCCCGCAAACATGCGGTGGATGTCAGTGACCTGGCCAGCTGGAATCAAAAATCACTGGACGATGTCCTGCACAGTGGTCAGCAGTTGGTTGTCTGGCAGCCTGATAGCAGCAAAGCCAATCGTAAAGCCGTTAACTACACCATTCAAAACGGCGATTCGCTGTGGAAAATTTCCCGTAAATTCAATGTCAAAGTCGCCGACGTCAAAGCCTGGAATAATCTCGGTGAGCGCAGCCTGCTGCAGCCGGGCCAGCAGCTGACGCTGTACGTCGAAAAAAGCTGAGCCAGACAGCAAACCGTGTTACATGTCGCGCTGTTTGAGCCGGAAATCCCGCCCAATACCGGTAATATTATTCGCCTGTGTGCCAACAGTGGTGCCCAGCTACATCTGATCCAACCGCTTGGCTTTGCACTGGACGACAAACGGCTGCGCCGCGCCGGTCTTGATTATCATGAATTCGCCAATCTGCAATTACATGCCGATTACACTGCTTTTCAGCAATGGCTGGCTGGTCGCCCTCTATTTGCCTGTACTACCAAAGCCCGCCAGCATCATGACAGCGTGCAATTCGCTGACGAAGCTGTCCTGTTGTTCGGACCGGAATCACGCGGCTTACCGGCCTCGGTACTGGATGCGTTACCGTTTGAACAAAAAATCCGTATTCCGATGCTAACCAATAGCCGCAGTCTGAATTTATCCAATGCCACCGCGATCATTTTATTTGAGGCCTGGCGTCAGCTTGGTTATCAGGGCGCTATGCCGGTTATCTGATCTAATCGATTGTCTGCAACCAAATGTCAGGGTTATGATGCAAATTCGCTTTATCTATTGCCGGTAGGAACCGCATTACATGCTGATTTTGTCTCAATTACCAGCTGCCAACTGCCCCGGTTATGCCGTTTAAATTACCGGACAATATGCCGTCATTGAATCTCAGTATTCCTGCTGAACAGGATACGACCAGCAGTATTGAGCTCAACGAATCATTATTACGGCACTGGCTGGATAAACTTCCCAAAAATAATCTGCCGCAGTTTATTGAGATTTACCGCGACGCGCTGCATCGTTTTAATGGCAATCAAGTGCCCTTGAAAGATCGGCTTTTGTTGCTGGATATGTATCGGGGGCCGCTGAATCAACTGCTGTTTACGCTGACACCGGCTGAATTACGCCGGCAAATCCGGGACAGTCAGCGCCGCCAGCAAATGATTGAAGATCTCGGCGATCTGATGAATCAGCTGGCCATCGGCTACAAAATGGTGATTATTGAAGCCGGTCAGGTCAAAGCCAATCTGGATCGCAACCCGCTGGGCCATATGGCCATTTACCGGGCCTGTGAGCAGCTGAGTTATTTAGCGCTGCACAGTTATAAGTTTTATCGCAATGTGCCGGCACGGGTATTTCGTGAATGCCATCAGCTGTATCTGTTATGTGATTTTGCCGGGGTGGCGGATAACCCCCCTTTTGTCAACAGCCAGTTTCAGGCCAAAGACAGTCTGAAACTGCGTTATGTGCAAATCATGTTACTGAGTATCAGTAATCCTTTGGGCCTGCAAAGCGGCGCTGTTTTAACGGTTTATAAGTTATTGCGCGGTCTTGCCGCTTATGCCGAAATCGCCCAAATGCCAGCCGATGGCAGCCCTGTTGCGGGGCAGTTTTATATTAATTGTCTGAGTGATCGCACGCCACTACCCAGTATTTTGCCAAACCTTGAAAAAGACCAGCGGCCGCCGACCCTGATGCTCAACACCAAACCCGTGTTGATGGCGGTTGATAACCTGTTTCAACAAACGGATCACGGCTTGAGTGAAGCACAGTTGCAACTCATCAAACAGCTGGCACCTTTTTTAAATACCTCCTATCAGCGTAAACAACCACGGGTTGCCTTTGCCGGCAGTAAACAAGCCTATTTTGCCGTGGGCCTGCCGGCTGTTCATCAGGCGCTGCTGCACCGTGAGCAGCTGAATAACGCCAATATTCCGGGCTTGAGCGGCCCATGGGATATTCTTAACAAGACCGATTTCGGTTATTTACTCAGCCATTACCAGTCCGATAACAGCCACGAGCTGCAAGTCGGTGATTTTGTCGGCATTATCGAAACCGGCGATGCTGAATTCAAAGCCGTCGCCAGACTGGCCGCGATCCGCTGGCTGCGCACTGATGATCAGGGCTTATGCAAAGTTGGCGTGGCGCTGATGGAAGGTGAACCACTGGCGGTCAAATATTCACTTGATGATCAGCCTGAATTACTGCAACCGGGCCTGCTGCTCCCGGAACTGCCACGGCTACACCAACCGGCCACCCTGATCACCGCCTGCGGCATTTTTCGCAGCGGCCGCAGCCTGACGGTTAAAACCGCCAAAAAACGCTTCAGTTTTAACGTTATTGCCGATCAGTTACTGACCCAGAATACCGATTTCGAGCGCTTCAGTTTTAAGGATGCGCCGTTGGCAACGGCCTCAGACGTTGCCGCCGCCTGAAGCGCAGATCAGTTGCAATCAAAAATGATCGGCGCTCAGCCGTTATTTGTCTTTTAGCAGATCGCGGATTTCGGTCAGTAATATTTCTTGTTTGGACAATGTTGGCGGGCCGGCAGGTGCCTCTTCTTCTTTGGCTTTCAGTGAATTCATCACTTTGACGGCAACAAAAATAGCCAAAGCAATAATGACAAAATCCACCACCGTCTGAATAAACGCGCCATAGGAAATCATCACCGCCGGTGTCTCACCGACTGCTTCCTGAAGCACAATCGCCAGATCCTTGAAATCAACACCGCCCAGCAGCAAACCCAAAGGCGGCATCACCACATCCGACACAAACGACGACACGATTTTGCCAAAAGCCGCGCCAACAATGATACCGACCGCCATATCAACGACATTGCCGCGCAGGGCGAATTGTTTGAATTCCTGTGCCATGCTCATTTTTGCTTCTCCTGTTGTTGTTAAAAACAGCTTTTCTTATAACAGGATTTTGGCAAAAAGGCTCTTACTTAAGGCTCAACCGGACTGGGTAAACCAGTTAAAGCCTCACTGAGAATGGCTTGTTCAACCTGCACCCGTTGATGGGCACGCGCCGGGATCCGTACCACCAAATGCACTTCATCGGCTTCCGGTACCATTAAGGTCACCCGCGGCTCCACCGATGGCACTTCAACACCAC
Organism: uncultured Methylophaga sp.; assembly: GCA_946885755.1. The sequence continues at coordinate 5,336 of CAMPHB010000063.1, forward strand.
GATATTGACTGATTTGCTTCATGTAATTACGCACTTCATTCAGATAGGGCAGGCAATGCCGGTTAGCGGCCTGTAAAAAGGCTTTTTGGGCCGCCTGCCAGTCATCTTCACGTTTAAACGGTACCGTAAACACATGCAGGATATAGTCGTTGGTATAACTCTCGTTAATCACCGGCTCAGCGACAAACATGGCATTAGGCAACACAATCAGCCGGCCGGTACGCTGGTGGGTCAGTTTGCCGGGACCGACTTCCAGAATCGTCGTCGCCAGCAAATTCTGATCAATGACATCACCGCGAAAATCTTTGACCTGGATCCGGTCACCAACGGTAAACGAACCAGCACCGGTTTTTAAAATCGAGCCCATCACACACAAGATCAGCTCTTTGGTGGCCACCACAAAAGCTACAGCAATCGCCACCACAGATAACGCGAGAGTGCGTAATTCCTGACCCCAGATAAAAATCAGCCCCAGCGCCATCAGCAAAATCAGCCCGTTACGCGACTGCACCAGCCAGCGGCGACGCAGTTCATAAGACTCTATTTTCTGCTTAATAAAGCGTGCGCTCAGCGCCCGAAGCACCAGCACAACAATTATCAGAATGCTGCTGCTGACTACCAGTCCAATCAGCGAGTGCGACACTATAATTTCGCTCGGCAGACTGAATTGCAGATTACTAAAAGATTCAAACATCTTCGCCTATCACTATAAAAATGGGCTTTAACTATGACGCGGTGCAAACATAATGATCGCCATACCAAGCATCGCCACTATGCCACCGATAATATCCCAGTGTCCGGGCCGGATCCCATCAACCAGCCACAACCAGAATAACGCCGTAAAAATATAGACACCGCCATAGGCGGCATAGACCCGGCCGGCAGCAGTCGGATGCAGCGTCAGCAACCAGGCAAACAAGCCCAGACTGAGCGCTGCTGGGATCAACAGCCATATCGGTTTATCGTGTTTTAACCACAGATACGGCAAATAACAGCCAATGATCTCGGCCAGGACTGTCGCAAAAAACAGGCCGATGGTTTTCAGTTCAAACATATCGACATCCGGAAAGCAGATTCTGACAGGCAGTGTAAAAGCAAAACCGGAAAATTGCAGGCAAAAAATCCGCCGATAAGGTTTTTCACACTGACAGTTTAAAAAATTTCACCTCGCTTGTTCGTCCACCGTAAGGAAATAAGCTACATTGCTGAATGTCACACTGGCTTTTCCGGCCGAACTTTTTTAATCTCTGAGCCTACCAAGTTACAAACTGACAGAGGCCATTATGGCAAACGGTTATTTCCAGGAACACATTGAGGAGATTATCCGCCGGGTGGTCAGTGATGACCGCTACGGTCAACTAACGGCAGAACAAATCACTGATATTTCCGTTCAACTGACGCTATTTATCAGCAATATTCTGCTATCAGTAACCGGCGCGCTGGTGATCGCAGCAGTCGCTTATTTTTTAGTCAACCGTCACCAGACACAATCGGCAAAAATCACCAAAGAAATTGAGCGTCAGCGACTGTTACATGAGCTTGAAAACCAGTTTCAGGCGCTTTCTGTTCAGCCTTGTGTCTGGCTGAAAAGCAAACCGGGATTTGATGCAGAAATCATTTACCACTTCATCATCGCCATGACCCGTGAAGTGCAATGGACACCGCCTGAAAAAATCCAGTATCACTGGCATACAGGTGATCGCTTAGTGGTTTTTACCGATCAGGGCGATTTAATCAGCAGTACCGTTTTACATGAAGTACTGTTCTGGTTCCGTCGTCTGTACCGTGCCGTCGAAACGCAACTGATTTACACCGAAGATCTGTACGGCATGTGGCGACAATTGCTGCCGTTTGTCACCGATAATCGCTACCAGTTTATGGCTGAGTATTTTGGCGGCGCAAAAAGACGCGGCACTGAAGATATTG
>CAMPHB010000064.1 GCA_946885755.1 uncultured Methylophaga sp.
GTTTGGAGCCAACAGCCAGACCAAGGAAAATCGTTACGGTGTTGATGAGAGAATTCTGAGTGGTGTTACTCAGGCGATCCACCACTGCACATTCTTTCATCAGATTACCGAAGCAGAACATACCCAAAAGCGGTGCGGCATCGGGCAGTAACAGCGCCACCAGAATCAGCAGTAATAACGGAAAGACAATTTTTTCCCGTTGCGATACTTCACGCTGCTGTTTCATACGGATTTTGCGTTCTTTTTCGGTGGTTAAAGCCCGCATAATCGGCGGCTGAATCAAAGGTACCAGCGCCATATAAGAGTAAGAGGCCACGGCAATAGCGCCCAGTAATTGCGGTGCTAAAGTGCTGGCTACATAAATCGAGGTCGGACCATCGGCACCGCCGATAATGCCAATCGCGGCTGCGTCTGCCAAACTGAAATCAAACACCCCGAAAGCTGACAGCAATACCGCACCCATCAGGGTGGCAAAAATACCGAACTGTGCAGCTGCCCCGAGGAACAGTGTTTTAGGGTTGGCCAGCAGCGGACCGAAATCAGTCATCGCACCGACACCCATAAAAATAATCAGTGGAAACGCGCCGCTCTCAATGCCGACTGTGTAAAAAATGTGCAGAATACCGCCAGCTTCAGCCAGACCGGCACCGGGAATATTTGCCAGTACACCACCAAAACCAATCGGCACCAGCAACAGCGGTTCAAAGTTTTTCTTGATAGCAAGATACAGCAGCAACATGCCGATCAGAATCATCACGGCTTGACCGGCTTCCATTTGATGCAGGCCGGTGGCATCCCAGAGTTGTTGTAGTTTTTCCATGTTCAGCCTTTATGCGATGGTGATAAGGACGTTACCCACTTTGGTGGTATCGCCCGGTTTAACAAAGACACCGGCAACGGTGCCGGCTTTTTCAGCGACGATTTGGGTTTCCATTTTCATGGCTTCCAGAATCAGCAACACATCACCTTCATTGACCTGTTGTCCCTGGGAAACCAGCACTTTCCAGATATTGCCGGATAAAGGTGCTTTGACTGGTTCGCCGTCACCTGCCGGCGCTGCTTTCGGTTTACTGGCTACCTGCCCGATATCACCGCCCTCGTTAACTTCAACAACGTATTGTTCGCCGTTCACCGAAATGGTGTACGTTTCAGCGCCGGCTGAGGCTTTCTTCGGTGCTGTGGCGGCAGCTGCGGATTCCAGCGTCGGTACCGGTTCAAAAGCATCAGGATTATGACGGTTTTTCAGGAATTTCAGCGCCGTCTGATGGAACAGGGCATAAGTCAGCACGTCGTCAACTTTCTGCTCACCGGCTTCCAGTTCAAAACCTTCTTCAGCGGCGAGGTTTTCCAGTTCGGTTGTCAGGCTATCCATTTCCGGTTCGAGTTTGTCGGCTGGCCGGCAGGTAATCGGTTGTCCACCTTCTAACACACGATCCTGTAATTCTTTATTAAACGCCGCCGGCGCTGCGCCATATTCACCGCGCAGCAAACCTTGGGTTTCTTCAGTAATGGTTTTGTAACGTTCACCGGTCAATACATTAATAACCGCCTGGGTGCCGACGATTTGTGAGGTCGGTGTGACCAGCGGGATAAAACCAAGATCTTCGCGCACCCGCGGGATTTCTTTGAGCACTTCATCCATACGGTCGAGAGCATTTTGCTCACGCAGCTGGTTTTCCATATTGGTCAGCATGCCACCCGGCACCTGAGCGACCAGAATGCGGGCATCAACACCGCGTAATGAGCCTTCGAAAGCGGCGTACTTTTTACGCACTTCACGGAAATAGCTGGCGATTTCTTCCAATAATTCGAGGTTGAGACCGGTATCACGGTCGCTGTCTTCAAAAATGGCCACTACCGATTCAGTGGCGGAGTGGCCGTATGTCATCGACATTGATGAAATGGCGCTATCAACATTATCAATGCCGGCCTCAACACATTTCATGATAGTGGCCGTCGACAAACCGGTGGTGGCATGCGACTGCATATGGATTGGAATGGAAACTGTTTCTTTGAGACTTTTGACCAGCTCATACGCTTTATAAGGTTTCAGCAGACCCGCCATATCTTTAATACACAAAGAATCGGCGCCCATTGCTTCAATGCGTTTGGCCATATCCAGCCACATTTGCAGATCATGTACCGGGCTCAGCGTGTAAGCCATGGTGCCTTGCGCATGTTTGCCGGTCTCCAGTACGGCTTTGATGGCAACTTCCAGATTGCGCGGGTCATTCATGGCATCAAAAACGCGGAACACATCAACGCCATTTACCGCAGCACGTTCAACAAATTTCTGCACCACATCATCAGCATAATGCCGGTAACCAAGCAGGTTCTGGCCGCGCAGCAACATTTGCTGACGGGTATTAGGCATGGCTTGTTTCAGACTGCGAATGCGGTGCCAGGGATCTTCACCCAAATAGCGGATGCAGGCATCAAAGGTCGCGCCACCCCAGCTTTCAACTGACCAGAAACCAACCTGGTCCAGTTTGTCAGCAATCGGCAACATATCGTCGAGTCGCAGCCGGGTGGCAAATAAAGATTGGTGGGCGTCGCGCAGCACGACATCGGTAATTCCCAGAGCTTGCTTTTTATCGGTCATGGTGAGGCCTTAAACGTTATTCAGTGATGGCGGGCACATTATTTATGTTTGGCGCGATAACGGTGGATGGCACCGGATAAAACGCTGATTAAATTAGCGTCTTTGGGCGCTCCGCTGGGTTCGTTGGAAATACCAAGAACGGCAGTCGGCGCAGGAATACCCTCAGCAGGTAACATGCCGACGCGTTTTTCGTAGAAAGTTATCAGCCGCGACATGAACGCCGTGGCAACGACCAACAAGGTAAGAAATACAAAAACAAAGCCCATGCCGATCAGCATGAGATTAAAGCCTTCTGCGACTAAATTGTTCGCGTCCATTATCCGTCTCCGCCATTAGGACGGCTTAACTATCCAAACTCAAACAAGCAAATCACTTTCGGGATCAGATAGTTAAACCAAAACAGCCGCGCATTATAGCACTCTTGGCCAGCGACACCTATTCGGGGTGTTTCTACACGCAACGGGCAGATGTTTGCAGTAGTTCACAAAATGATCAACTGTTGAGGTTAGAAAAAGACCAGACAAAATGAACTGGCGAAATTTGTCGGCAGTCCTATACTGGCGTCTGCAAAACGCTACATCAAATTAACAGGAGCATTATTCAGCATGACACCCGGCAGCGATGATTTATGGTTTTTGCCTTTAGGCGGCTGCGGGGAAATCGGCATGAATCTCAACCTGTATGGCCACAATGGCCGCTGGTTGATGGTGGATTGTGGCGTCACATTTGAATCAGAAACCGATGTAGACGGCATGCCGGTTGCCGGCCGTGCGCATGTGCAAATGGCCGATCCTCAATTTATTGCGCAGCGGCATCAATTGTTGGATGGGCTGGTTATTACCCATGCCCATGAAGACCATGTCGGGGCCGTCGCTTATCTATGGCCGCAGCTCAAATGTCCGGTCTATACCACCGCATTTACGGCCGAAATTCTGCGCCGCAAACTGGCCGAAGCTAATCTTCTGGACCAGGTGCCGCTGATAATTGTCGATCCGGCCGAGTCAAGGCAAGTGGGTGTCTTTAACCTGCAGTGGCTGCGTTTGACGCATTCTATTCCAGAGCCGTTTGCGTTACTTATCAGCACGCCGGCGGGTAAGGTTTTCCATACGGCTGACTGGAAACTCGATAAAGCCCCGGTATTGGGTTTGCCTTATAACGCTGCCGATTTTCAGGGGCTGGCGACAGCTGAAGTAAATGCCATGGTCTGTGACTCGACCAATGCGAATGTGCAGGGCTGGTCAGCAACAGAGGCCAGCCTGCATAAAGGTCTGCTGAAACATATTGAGCAAGCTAAAGGCCGGGTCATTGTCACTTGTTTTGGCAGCAATATTGCCCGTTTGCACACGCTGGCCAACATTGCCGGGCAAACCGGCCGGCATCTGGGCTTATTAGGCCGATCACTTTTGAACACGTTGTCGGCGGCGAAAGCGACTGGTTTCTGGAATGGCACGGAAACGCTGGTTGACCCGGCACATCTGGCGTATTTACCAAGGCATACCGTGTTGTTGATTGCCACTGGCAGTCAGGGGGAGCCGCGTACGGCACTGAATAGGCTAAGTCTCAACAGCTTTCGTGATCTACAATTAGAACCGGGTGACACGGTGATTTTCAGTTCCAAGGTGATCCCGGGCAACGAAGAGGCGATTGAAGCGTTGATTGAGCGGCTGAAAGCCATGCAAATCGATGTGATTGATGAACACAACAGTGCTTTGCCAATCCATGCATCGGGGCATCCGGCAGCCGATGAGTTAAAAGCCATGTACCAGTGGGTAAAGCCGGATTGTGCGATTCCGGTACATGGCGAAATGCTGCACATGAAAGCCAATGCCAATATCGCTAAAGCGGTCGGTGTGCGCCAGCAGCTGCTCGGGCAAAACGGCGATATGTTTTATATCGCGCCAGCTATTGGTATCCGGCGACAAGCCGTCAAAACTGGCCGGCTGGGTTTAAAACCCGGTGGCAAACTGGTGAAAATTTATTGATGACCGGGCTGCTTAAGCCTCGGCATCAAATATCGGACTGCGTCTGTCCGCTGACACGCGGCGTTCGATCAGCGGTTTTAGTTTTTTCTTGCGACGATCACGGCGTTTGCGGCGATCTTCATTAACCACCCACGGACTGTCGGTTGTCAGCGTTTCCGGCTGACGCACACTGCTGTTGGGCGGCGCATAGCTGAAACTGTGTCGGTAAACGCGCGGTATTTCAATCATACTCGCTACTCAAAAAAAGCCTATATTCACGGGTAGCGGACTGATTTTTAATAACTTTAATTATTGTTGCAAACAACTTAACAGGCCGCTAGCCAGCCGCTGTCACCACCGGTAAACTGCAATCATTCAACCGGTGAAAAAACCTATGCAAACTCCATTAAAAGTCGGTTTAGCGTTAGGCAGTGGTGCTGCCCGTGGCTGGGCGCATATCGGCATTATTAAATCGTTGGTGGCAGCGGGTATTAAACCGGATGTGGTTGCCGGCACATCCATTGGTGCACTGGTAGGTGCAGCCTATTTGTCGGGCCGGCTGGACAAGCTGGAAAACTGGCTGATGAACCTGAACAGGCTGGAAACAGCGCGGTTTTTTAAGCTCACAGCAGGCTTCAACGGCTTTGTGAACAAAAATCGTTTGCACAATTTTTTAACCGAATATGTAGCAGCTGCTGATTTGCAAATTACTGATCTGCCGGCGGCTTATGCCAGTGTCGCAACGCATTTACATTCCGGTCGCGAAGTCTGGAATATGCAGGGTAATGTGCTGGAGGCCGTGTGGTCATCGATTTCACTGCCGGGTCTATTTCCGGCGATTAAACAACAAGACCGCTGGTTGATTGATGGAGGCCTGGTTAACCCGGTGCCGGTGTCGGTTTGCCGGGCATTGGGAGCCGATGTGGTTATTGCCGTCAATCTGAATGGCGATATTCTCGGCAAACATTTGCATCCACCGGTGTCAGCGGAAAATGCAGAAAACCTCAGTCTGACCAACCGCATCACAGATTTTGTCGGCAACTACACCGGTAATTTATTTAATGGCGACAAAGTTCAGGACGATACCCCCAATCTGTTCGATGCCATTGCCGCCTCAGTCAATATTACCCAGGATCGCATCACCCGAAGCCGGATGGCCGGTGATCCGCCGGAAGTGTTATTGCAACCGCGACTGGCCAAAATCGGTTTGCTGGAATTTTATCGGGCCGGTGAAGCGATTGCGGCGGGTGAGCGGGCAGTACAAAAATCGCTGTCGGATCTGCGACGTTTACTGGCATTACCGAACCCGGAAGGCATTGAAAATTGATGCCAATTTAGGCAGATTTCCCGACTAAGGCTGGTGTATAGTCGGGTGATAAAAATAATAAAAGCAATGACAAAGTTATAGGAGAGAGAAATGGCCAGTGTGTTAAAAACCACCCACCACGGCGGCTGTCCGCATGATTGCCCTGATACCTGCGCGATGGTCTACGAAGTTGAAAACGGCAAGCTCATCAGTGTTAAAGGTAATGCTGAACATCCAATGACCCGCGGCGGTCTCTGCGTCAAACTCAAAGATTACGAACAACGGCATTACCATCCGGATCGTTTGCTGCATCCGATGCGCCGGGTTGGGCCCAAAGGCAGTGGCCAGTTTGAGCAAATCAGCTGGGACGCTGCGCTGGATGAAATCACCAGCCGCTGGCAGGCGATTATTGAAGAATATGGCCCGCAGGCGATTATTCCCTACAGCTATCTCGGTAATCAGGGCTTAGTGCATGGTCTGAATGGCGCCGATGCCTTTTTTAATAAGCTGGGTGCCACGGTTTGTGAACGGACATTTTGCGGTGAAGGTTCCTGCACGGCCTGGCTTTTGACCGTGGGCCCTACCGCCGGTGTCGATCCGGAAAGTTTTATCCATTCCAAATATATTGTCATCTGGGGCTGTAACTCGGTCAGCACCAATCTGCATCACTGGCATATCATCAAAGATGCGCAAAAACGCGGTGCTAAAGTAGTCGTTATTGACCCGTATAAATCCCGCACTGCCAAAGAAGCTGACTGGCACATCGCGCCGCGTCCCGGCACTGATGGTGCATTGGCGATGGCCATGATGCACACCATTATCGAACAAGGCCTGCAGGATCATGACTACATTGATAATTACACCGAAGGTTATGAGGCACTGGCTGAACGCGTTAAAACCCGCACGCCAGAATGGGCTACGGAAATTACCGGTGTGCCGGCGGATGTGATTCGTCAACTGGCGATGGAGTTTGCCACAACTCAACCTGCGGCAATTCGTCTGGGCGTGGCTTTGGAACGCAATTACGGCGGTGGTCAGGCAATTCGTGCCATTAGCTGTTTGCCGGCACTGACCGGTGCCTGGCGGCATGTTGGCGGTGGCGCGCTGCAATTCCCGGTTTGGGAGCATCCCTATAAATTTGACGTGATTTGCCGGCCGGATTTAATTCCGGAAGGCACGCAAGTGGTCAACGCGATTCAGATCGGTCGGGCCCTGACCGGTGAAATGGATCTGAAAGTGCCGATTAAATCGATGATGTGCTGGAA
>CAMPHB010000065.1 GCA_946885755.1 uncultured Methylophaga sp.
GAGCATCAGCCCTTCCATGATTAAAAAAGCCGCCATGTACTGCGCAATGCGATCTTTAATCACTTGCCAGCCGGCGATCACCACCAAAAGCGTTGAAATGGTGGTCAGAATCATCAGCGGCATCGAAAAACCGTCGATGCCCAGATAATACTCAATATTGAATGTCTCAACCCATGGCAGGCGCTCGACAAACTGCATTTGCGCTGTACTGGTATCAAATCCGCTGTACAGGCCAAATGACAACAGCATGATCAGCAGACTAAACAATAACGCCAGCCAGCGTGCCGCATAAGCATTGTCACGGCACAGCAATACCGCAATACCACCGACAATCGGCAACCAAATCAATAGACTGAGAATCGGTAAATCAAACATCTGGCAAACTCATCCTACAAACCACGTCAGCAATAACCAGACGCCAATCATCATGGCAAAGGCATAATGGTAAAGGTATCCGGATTGCACCTGACGGCCGACTCTGGCAACCAGCCCGATTAGACGGGCACTGCCATTGACTACCAGACCATCAATCAGTTTGGCATCACCGATTTTCCAAAGCAGGCCACCCAGACCACGGGAGCCACCGGCAAAGACTTTGTCATTAAAGCTGTCAAAGCAGTATTTATTGTCCATAAACCGCCACAGCCACATGGCGTTTTGCTGGATTTTGCCGGGCAAGTCAGGTCGTTTGATATACAAAAACCAGGCGGTGACCACACCGGCCAGTGCCAGCCAGAATGGCGGCATTTGCAGACCATGTAATAAAAAGCCCCAAACACCGTGGTAATCAATCTGTGCCAGAACATCATGCTGTGGCATCACAAAAATCGAATCCGCCAGCCAGTCGCCAAATACCATCTGACCGATGAGATAACCGGCCAACACCGACGGGATCGCCAATAAAATCAGCGGCACGGTGACCACCGCCGGTGACTCATGCGGCGGATGGCCATGGGCATCAAAACGTTCTTTGCCATGAAACACCAGAAACAACAGCCGGAAACTATATAGCGCGGTCACAAACACCCCGATTAACACGGCAGCGTAAGCAAAACCCGCCCCCGGAATTGTTGATGCATGCACCGCTTCGATAATGGCATCTTTGGAGAAAAAGCCCGCCAAACCGGGCGCGCCAATCAACGCCAATGTACCGATCAAACTGGTCCAATAGGTAATGGGCAGATATTTTTTCAAACCGCCCATCTGCCGGATATCCTGCTGATGGTGCAGTGCCATAATGACTGAGCCTGCCGCCAGAAACAGCAAAGCTTTAAAAAAGGCATGGGTGAATAAGTGAAAGATCGCTGCTGAGTAGGCTGAAGCGCCCAAAGCCACCGTCATATAACCGAGCTGAGACAACGTTGAATAGGCAATCACCCGTTTGATGTCATTTTGAATGAGCCCCAAAAAGCCCATAAACAACGCAGTAATCGCACCGATCACCAGAATAAACGCCAAAGCGGTTTCCGAATATTCATACAGCGGCGACATCCGCGCCACCATAAAAATACCGGCGGTTACCATGGTTGCCGCATGGATCAGCGCCGAAATCGGCGTCGGACCTTCCATCGAATCCGGCAGCCAGACATGTAGCGGCACCTGCGCCGATTTCCCCATAGCACCGATAAACAGCAAAATGCCAATCACCGTCATCAGTGACCAGCTACTGTCGCCCCAAATGCTGATTTGCTGATCAGCCATTTGTGGTGCCTGATTGAATACCTCAACGTAGTTCAGACTGCCGGCATACATCAGCACCGCTGCGATCCCCAGCAAAAAGCCGAAGTCGCCGACCCGGTTGACCAGAAACGCTTTTAAATTGGCGTAAATCGCTGTCGGTTTTTTGTACCAGAAACCAATCAGCAAATACGACACCAGTCCCACCGCTTCCCAGCCGAAAAATAACTGCATAAAGTTATTGGCCATCACCAGCATCAGCATGGCAAAAGTAAACAGCGAGATATAACTGAAAAACCGGCAATAACCGTCATCATCATGCATATAGCCGATGGTGTAGATATGCACCATCAGCGACACAAAAGTTACCACCACCATCATCACGGCGGTCAGTGAATCCACCAGAAAACCGACTTCGATACTGAGGCTGCCGGCCTGTAACCACTGATAGACGGTGGCGTTATAGCTTTCACCATCTACCAATACCAGTTTCAGCACATAAGCCGACAAAACAAAGGCAATGGTGACGCCGAGAATGGTAATGCGGTGGGCATTATTGCGACCAATTTGCTGACCAAAAAGACCGGCAATAATACTGCCCAAAAGCGGTGCCAGAACAATTGCCAATAACAGATTCTGCGTCATTGGCTAGCCCCTGAGCTTATCAATATCATCGACATTGATGGTGCTCAGGTTTCTGAAAAGCACCACCAGAATCGCCAGACCAATCGCCGCTTCCGCCGCCGCGACCGTCAGGATAAAGAACACAAACACCTGGCCTGCCGCATCACCGAGAAAATGTGAAAAGGCAATAAAATTAAGATTGACCGCCAGCAGCATCAGCTCGATACACATCAGCAGAATAATGATGTTTTTGCGATTGAGAAAAATGCCCGCCACCGACAGGCTGAACAGCAGCGCCGCCAGGATCAGATAATCGGACAAAGCAATCATCACTTGTCCTCCCTGCCGGGACGCGGTTCGCTGGGCATATCAACCAGCCGCACCCGATCCTCACGACGCACGCGGATTTGTTTGCCCGGATCCTGTAATTTGCGGTTATGCGGCCTTAGCGTCAGCGTGATGGCTGCAATAATCGCCACCGTCAGAATCACCGCGGCAATTTCAAACGGATAGACATAAACGGTGTATAGCAATAGGCCCAGCCGCCGGGTATTGCCATCGGCATTAACATCATCAGTGGGCGCCGGCACTTGCTCCAGACCAAAGTTACTGACACCGACGACGGCGATCATTTCAATGACAATCAACGCCGCCACCAGAATGCCCAGTGGCAGATAGCGGGTAAAGCCCTCTTTCAGTGGTGCCAGATCGATATCCAGCATCATCACCACAAACAGGAACAACACCAGTACCGCGCCGACATAGACCAGCACTAAACTAATCGCCAGAAATTCCGCTTCCAGCATCAGCCAGATCGCCGCACTGGTAAAAAAGGCCAGCACCAGAAACAATGCTGCCCGCACCGGATTACGCACGGTAATCACCATAGTGGCGGCAAAAATTAAAATGGCGGCAAAAGCGTAAAACAGAATTTTTTCCATAACACCGGCCTAGCGATAAGGCGCATCAGCCTCCCTGTCAGCGGCGATCTGGGCTTCATATTTGTCGCCAATCGCCAATAACTGCTGTTTGCTCATGATATTTTCACCGCGGTTTTCAAAGTGATATTCGAATATGCGTGTTTCAACAATCGAATCCACCGGACAGGATTCTTCACAAAAGCCACAGTAAATGCATTTGAACAAATCAATATCGTAGCGGGTGGTACGTCTTGTGCCATCGTCGCGTGGCTCAGTGTCGATGGTAATAGCCAATGCCGGGCAAACCGCCTCACACAACTTGCAACCGATACAACGTTCTTCACCATTCGGGTAACGCCTTAAGGCATGCAGGCCACGAAAGCGAGGTGACTGCGGGGTTTTTTCTTCCGGATACTGCACGGTCACTTTGCGGGAAAACAAATGCCGGCCAGTCAGCCTCAAGCCCTGAATCAGTTCCCACAGAAAAAAGCTTTTGAAAAAATGACTAATGGCGCGTTTCATAAGCCGCCTCCGGCCGTGATTTTGCTGAACCATGGACCAATATCAAACACCTGCATGGTGGCAATAATAACAATCCATACCAGCGTCACGGGGATAAAAATTTTCCAGCCAAGTCGCATGATCTGATCGTAACGGTAACGCGGAAAAGTCGCCCGGATCCACAAGTAAATAAACAAAAACAGACTGGTTTTCAACAGCAGCCAAATCAACCCCGGCACCCAGGAAAATAGTGGCTCTAAATACGGAATGCCCTCAAACGGCGACAGCCAGCCGCCCATAAACAAGGTCGCGGCCAGCATCGAGATCAGAATCATATCGGCGTATTCAGCGAGGAAAAACACCGCAAAGGCCATTCCTGAATACTCGACATGGAAGCCGGCAACAATTTCTGATTCACCCTCGGCAATATCAAACGGCGCCCGGTTGGTTTCCGCGACACCGGATACAAAATAAACCACAAACAACGGTAGCAACGGCAACCAGTACCAGTGCAAAATACCGCCGGACTGGGCCATGACGATGTCACCCAGATTCAGACTGCCAGCTGCAACCAGCACGCCGACCAGCGCAAAACCCATAGCGATTTCATAGGACACCACTTGGGCTGCACTGCGCATCGAACCCAAAAATGCATAACGTGAATTCGATGCCCAGCCGGCGATGACCACGCCATACACTGACATTGAAGTAATCGCCAGAATGTACAGCAAGCCGGCATTGATATCAGCCAGAATTAAATCAGCATCAAACGGCATCACTGCCCAGGCAGCAAGTGCTGGACCGATTGCCAATACCGGCGCCACGACAAATAAATACAAATTTGATTTGGCCGGCAGAATCACTTCTTTCATCAGTAGCTTCAGGCCATCGGCAATCGGCTGAAACAACCCAAATGGCCCGACCCGATTCGGACCAATCCGCATCTGGATATAACCAATCACCTTGCGCTCAGCCAAGGTCAGATAAGCAACCGCGCCCATCAGCGGCACCACAATCATCAGGATCTTGGCGATGTTCCAGGCAATGTCATGGATCAGCCAGTCAAGCATCGGCTAAAGCCTCCACAGGGCTGACACTAACTTTGCCGAAGGCGATGCCCAACTGGCGGCTAACCTCGGTGGCAACTGGTAAATACAGACAACCTTCGACGATGGTGTCGTCAGGTTGCACATCAACCGCAACGCTGCATTCTCCCTGCGTTATCAGGATTTGTTCAGCATCTGTTAAATCCAGCACAGCTAAAGTCTTTGGATGAATACGCGCAACCAGTGCCTGCTGATTTTCCGGTGTCTGCTGTAATGCCGCACTGCGGCGCAACAAACTATCTGTGCGATACATCGCCACATCTGAAATCAGCGTCAGGGTGTCAGTGTCATTACCGTTAAGCTCGGGGGGCAGATAACTTTCTGTTTGCACTGCCGGCTGCATTTTCAGTGTGTCGGCGAGTTCATCACGAATATCGGTAGACGCTACATAATCAAAATCTTTCACTGCCGAAACATTGCCCAGCACCCGCAGAATTTTCCAGCCCGGCCGGGATTCAGCAAACGGTGCGACTGCGCCAGTAAAGGATTGCCACTGGCTATCAAGGCCTACAAAGGTTCCGGATGTTTCGGCAAAACTTGCCAATGGCAGCATAACATCGGCATGTTCACGGACACTATCAGACCAGAAGCGGTTAATGGCGACGGTAAAACTGGCCTGCTGAAAAGCACCGATAGCTGATGCCGGATCTGCACAATCATATTCCGGCTCAACATCAAACAGTACATAAGCGCGGCGCTGCTGTTCTAAAAGCTCGCTGGCCGTGAGGTTCTGCGGTGTTGGCACAACACCGGCCAATGTCAGTCCACGACTGTTGGCTTCAGGCAAAATCAGCAATTGCCCTTGACTTAATTCGCTGATTAACTGCGCCAGTGACCGGATAGTTGCCGCCTGTGGCAAATGATTCGCCAGTGCACCGATAATTAGCAGCGGTTGCGTGGCATTGGCAAGTTGCATGGCAATATTCTGTTCGCTGCTGGCCGGCTGAATATCTGACAGCCAATGCTGCCACTCTGGATAAGTGGTTTCATCGAGTTTTAACAGCGCACGGGCAACACCTGCCAGCGTTTTTTGCAAACCGGCCGGGTCAACAATGAGTTGCCGTTGTACCGGCATCAGCAAATCACGTTTAATAAAATTCAGTTCACTGATAAGCGCACCGTTCAAGGCCGCCTGACGCATCCGGTGGGCAACAATCGGTGCTTCACTACGGATATTGCTGCCAACCAACACGATGGCATCACTGGTTTCTATATCAGCCAGTGGCATGGCCGTCTGATAATAACTTTGCCCGGCATCTTCGGCTGATTGCAATCGCAGCCGGTGATCAATATTGTCTGTGCCCAACCCGCGCAGCCATTTCTGGAATAAATAGCCTTCTTCCAGTGTTGCCGCCGGTGACATCAGGCCGACCAGTTGATCCTGACCATTTTTTGCCTGTACCGATTTTAAGCCATCAACAGCAAATTGCAGCGCCGTTTGCCAGTCGGTTGATTGCCACTTGCCGTTTTGTTTGATCATCGGCTGCTGCGCCCGATCGGCATGTCTAAGGCCTAAGTAGCTGAAACGATCCCGATCCGAAATCCAGGTTTCGTTAACAGATTCATTATCACGCGGCACCACCCGCATCACTTCATTACCACGCACATGCAGTTCAATACTGGAGCCCACCGCGTCATGCGGTGCAATCGACGGCTGCGACTGCATTTCCCAGGCGCGGGCTTTATAACGGAACGGTTTTGAGGTCAGCGCACCCACCGGACACAAATCAATGATATTGCCGGATAATTCCGAGGCCAGACTGTGTTCCACATAGGTGCCGATTTCCATATGTTCACCACGGCCAGTGGCACCCAGCTCTTTAATACCAGCGATTTCAGTGCCAAAACGTACGCAGCGGGTGCAATGGATACAGCGGGTCATTTCGGTCTGGATCAGCGGGCCGATATTTTTGTCTTTGACCACCCGCTTTTTTTCACTGAAACGGCTGATACCTTTGCCGTAACCCAGTGACAAATCCTGCAGTTCACATTCACCGCCCTGATCACAAATCGGGCAATCCAGCGGGTGATTAATCAGCAAAAATTCCATTACGCCACGCTGCGCCTGAACAGCCACCTCAGAATGGGTAAATACTTTCATACCCTCGGTGACCGGCGTGGCACAAGCCGGCAAGGCTTTAC
>CAMPHB010000066.1 GCA_946885755.1 uncultured Methylophaga sp.
GAAAAATATCATTAATTTTGTGTTGTTTCAGTTGAGCTGGCTGGTCTGTGTATTGTCAGGTGCGGCGGGTAATAATTTGCCGGCCTTTCTGGTGACAGTGTTTTTTGTATTGGTGCACTTTCAGTTTTTTGCATCACATTATGCCGATAGCCGTTTGATTATTGCTGGCTTAATCGTGGGTCTGATCCTGGACAGCTTTTATTCGGCAGCAGGTTTAATGCACTACAACGCTCAAAGCTGGCCGCCGGTCGCGCCCTGGTGGATTTTGTGTTTATGGGTCAATTTTATGCTGACCCTGAATCATTCCCTGGGCTGGCTGCTTGAACGACCTTTACTGGCGGCGCTGCTGGCGGCAATCGGCAGCCCGCTGTCTTATTATGCCGGCCAAAAGCTGGGTGCACTGAGCTGGCAACAGCCGGAAATGCTGGTGATCGTTGCGGCAATCAGCTGGGCAATCGCAGTGCCTTTTTTATGTCTACTGGCAAAACGCTGGCGACAACAAGAACAGGCGATACAACATGCTGTGGTTTAGTCTGGCAGCAGTCTCACTGGTGATGCTTTTGGGCTGGCTGTGGCAGCAAAAAACCCATAATGCCGGTATTGTCGATGTGTTGTGGGCATTCAGTCTCAGCGGTTTGGCGGTTTTTTATGCGCTGTTCGGTGATGGGGATATTCGGCTGCGTATTATTGCTGGTACGGTGATGGGCTTATGGTATTTACGGCTGGGGTGGCACTTGGCGCAACGGGTGCTGGGTGAAGCCGAAGATGGCCGTTACCGCTATTTACGCCAGTATTGGGGTGACAAGACCGGCTTTTATCATTTTTTCTTTTTTCAGTTTCAGGCGCTACTAGCCTGGGGATTTGCCTGGCCTGTTTACCTGATAAGTCAGGGACAGCTTGCGGCACTTGGCTGGCTTCAGTATCTGGCAATTATTGTCGTTCTGATAGCGATTTGTGGTGTGACGTTGGCCGACAGGCAGTTACAGGCATTTCGTGATGATCCGGCCAATAAAGGCAAAGTTTGTGAACGCGGCCTTTGGTATTACTCACGGCATCCGAATTATTTTTTTGAATGGCTGCACTGGTTTTTTTATCCGTTACTGGCGGTAGGAATCAGCGGCGGGATCTGGTTATGGCTGGCACCGCTGGTAATGCTGCTGTTTTTATATTTCATAACAGGCATTCCCTATACCGAGCAGCAGGCTATCCGCAGCCGTGGTGACGCTTACAGGCGCTATCAGCAAACCACCAGCCCGTTTATTCCGTGGAGAAAAAAACATGTCAGCGATTAAACTTGCCGAAAAAGGTTTATTGCCCGATGCCGTGATCCGCTTAGGGATCCGCCGTTTGCTGAAACAACGCCTTCATGAAGAGCGTGCTGATGATTTGCAGGCGGCCAGTGAGTTAAAAAACCGCTGCATCGAAATGTTGCGGCAAAGCCCGATTGCCATTGAAACTGACGCCGCTAATGAACAGCATTACGAAGTACCGGCAGCGTTTTACCAACTGGCGCTTGGCAAACACTTGAAATACAGCAGTTGCTGGTGGGACGAATATACCTTAACACTGGATGAGGCCGAAGAAGCGATGCTGGCGCGGTATGTCGAGCGGGGTCAGTTTGAAAATGGTCAGGATATACTGGAGCTTGGCTGTGGCTGGGGTTCTTTAACCTTATATCTGGCCGAACATTTTCCGTATTCGCGGATAACGGCTGTGTCTAATTCCCATTCTCAGCGGCAGCATATTGAAAAACAGGCACATGAAAGAGGCCTGACTAATATTCGTATTCTCACTGAAGACGTCAACCAGCTGGAGCTTGAAGGCCAGTTTGATCGGGTGGTGTCGATTGAAATGTTTGAACATATGCGTAACTACCAGCAGCTGTTTAACAAAATCGGTAACTGGCTGCGTGCCGATGGCAAATTGTTTGTGCATATTTTTTGCCATCGCAGCGTTGTTTATCCGTTTGAAACCGATGGTGATGATAACTGGATGGGGCGGTATTTCTTCACCGGTGGTTTGATGCCATCAGCCGATAACTTGCTGAATGGTCTGGACGTGGTGCGTTTTGAAACACTATAGCTGGTAGATGTCCGGCATTATCAGAAAACCGCTGAAGCCTGGCTGGACAATACGGATAAACACAGCAAAGCCATTACTGCTATTTTTGATGAAGTTTATGGCAACGGGCAGGGCGCTGTCTGGTTGCAGCGCTGGCGGTTGTTTTTTATGGCTTGTGCCGAGCTGTTTGGCTACCGGCAAGGCAGTGAATGGCTGGTCGGCCATTATTTATTTCATAAACAAGTGAACTAGGCATGGCCAAAGCCCATACCAATTTACAAGCCAAGCTGATCAAGGTTTTTATCATCCAGATCGCCTTGATCAGTCTGGTCACGCTGGCGGGGGTATTTGCGGCTAAGGCAACGCTGGAAGATATTCTGGTCAGGGCGGCATTAGAGGGCGAAGCTGAACACTTCTGGTTAATGCGCAGTGAAAATCCGGATTTCCCGCTGCCCAATACCATGAATTTGCAGGCCTATATGGCGGCTACTGATAACCTGCAGTCGTTACCGGCACCGTTGCGGGATTTAACACCTGGTCTGCAACGTACACAAATGCAGGGGCAGGAGCCCATTGTTTTTGTTGAAGATAAAGCCGGCCAGCGATTATTTTTGATTTTTGATGAAGTCAAAGTCTCTCGTCTGGCGCTGGTATTCGGTATTTTGCCACTGGCAATGGTGCTGGTAGTACTGTATTTGCTGGCCTGGTTCGCCTATCGGCAATCACACAAAGCGGTGTCGCCAATCGTCAAGCTGGCACGTGCTGTGGAACAGGTTGATTTTCGCGATGGCAATTTGCCCCAGTTGGATCTGGCAGAGATCCGGCATATTACCGACGAAGAGGTGACCAGTCTGGTGCGGGCGCTGGATCAGTTTACCAGCCGGCTTGAAGACTTTATCGAACGTGAGCGTAATTTTACCCGTGATGTCAGTCATGAACTGCGCACACCGATTGCGGTGATCCGGGGAGCACTGGAACTGGTTGAACGTAAGTACGGTGATGCGGCATCGTCAGAAGTGAACCGGATGTACCGTACTTTGTACGATATGGAATCATTGATTGAAACACTACTGTTACTGGCCCGTGAGCAAGCACAAACGCTGCCTTCACAGCAACTTATCGTTAATGATTTGATCAGTACCGAGCTTGATAATCTGCGTATTATTCATCATGACAAACCGATCAGTGTCAACGTTGAAGAGTCAGGCATGCTGTTGGTGGACGCTCCGGAACGGGTGCTGACTATTCTTATCGGCAACTTACTGCGCAATGCCTTTAATTACACCTTAAAAGGCAGTGTCACAGTGCGTATTCAATCAGATGGGTTTTCGGTTGCTGACAGTGGCATTGGCATGGATAAAGCGCAGCTTAACCAACTATTCAAACCGTTTTATCGCGGTCAGGATAAAACCGCGCCGGGTTATGGAATCGGCATGACGATTGTCAAACGGCTATGTAATCGTTACGACTGGAGTCTGCGTTTATCCAGCAAAATGGGCGAGGGTACCGAGGTCAGTGTGCACTTTCCCAAGGCCCGGTTCCGTAATCGTTAAAGGTTTTCGCTAGACATCTTCCGGCAGACAGACTTTATAGCCAACGCCGGGAATGGTGTGCATCAGTTGCTTATCAAAAGGTTTGTCGAGGTTTTTACGCAGATTGTATAAATGGCTGCGTAGTGTGTCGCTGTCAGGCGTGTCATCGCCCCAGACTTCTGACTCCAAGCGTTCACGGCTGACCAGCTTCGGTGATTCACGCATCAGAATACGCAGAATATGTAGTGTGATAGGCGACAGCTTGATGGCTTTACCGGCGCGGGTAACACGCATGGTTTCCAGATCAAACTGCAGATCACCAACCTGTAATTGTCCCCCCTCAAGTTCACCCCGCTGGCGGCGGATAAGTGCTGCCAGACGCGCTTCCAACTCGCGTAATTCAAAGGGTTTAATCAGATAATCATCGGCGCCAACATCAAAGCCGTTCACCTTGTCATTAATGGTATCGCGGGCGGTCAGCATAATGACTGGCGTGTCGCGATGCAGCTCCTGACGCAGTCTTTTGCAAACTTCAAAACCGTCAATGCCAGGTAACATGACATCCAGCACAATCGCATCATAATGATTCTCGCTGCATAACTGCAGGGCACTGATCCCATCTGCCGCAAAATCCACCGTAAAACCGCCGGCCTCCAGATAATCACCAACATTGGCCGCTAAATCACGGTGATCTTCTACAATTAAAATAGTCGCAGCAGGTATTTTCATAATTTTTTTGGAGTCTGTCGTTGTCGGCAAAGTTGCACGTTACGATGTTATCAGAGAGCTGACAAGCCTTAGTCAGAGACAGAATTTGTGGCAACAAGATAAAAACTGATTGACTCAAGTAATAACAATCATTATCATTTGCAACAGTATCTAATTGAGCAGCCAACATGATTATTTGTGTTTGCAACAACGTTAACGTTCATGCCATAAAGTCGGCCGTTGATAACGGTGCCGATACGCTGGAAAAACTCCGGGAAACTACCGGCGCCGGTGCTTGCTGTGGCAAGTGCCAGTTTAAGGTTAATCGTCAGTTACATCAGCATCTCAGTCAGTCCAATGATGCGCAGTCGATCGTCAAAACAGCAAACTTCTCCTAAGTAAAAGCGCCTCCCCGTTAAAACCACTTTCAGCTGCTTTGCTGTTAGGTCTTTGCTAAGTTCTTCAATTAGCGCAATAAAATTTTTTATCTGGCTAGCTGCCTGCCAACTGAGTCCAAGTAAAGATGCTAATCGTTTTCATTTGCCTTTTATATCAATCACTTATCTTTGACTTTTACGTCAAATAAACGATAATCGGCGTATGCAAATTAACGGAAGGACTGCATCATGAAAGGCGATAAAAAAGTCATTGAATTGCTCAACAAAGTACTCGGTAATGAGCTGATTGCCATTAACCAGTATTTCCTGCACGCCAAAATCTACAAAGACTGGGGTCTGCAAAACCTCTACGAGCATGAATACCACGAATCGATCGATGAAATGAAACATGCCGATCTGCTGACCGAGCGAGTACTGTTTCTGGAAGGCCTGCCGAATCTTCAGGATCTGGGTGCACTGCGGATCGGGGAAAACACCCGGGAAATGCTTGAAGCTGACTTGTCACTGGAAATGGATGCCATTCCCGATCTTAAAGAAGGCATTCTGTATTGCGAACAAGTCGGTGACTACGTCAGCCGGGATTTGTTTAAACACATTCTGGAAGCTGAAGAAGAGCATGTTGACTGGCTGGAAACGCAGCTGGGCTTAATCGACAAAATGGGTATCGAAAACTTCCATCAGGCGCAAATCGTGAAAGAAGCTGAATAATCCAACAAACGACAGACACAAAAAAAGCCTCGTAAGTAAAACTTGCGAGGCTTTTAAATTTGTGGAGCCGGAGATAGGACTTGAACCTACGACCCACTGATTACAAATCAGTTGCTCTACCAACTGAGCTACACCGGCAACAGGTTGCGTATTATACGGTTGGCGCCTTAGCGGTGCAAGTTAAAACCGGCCTTTTATTACAGTATTGTTTAGCCGCTTATATCGTGCTGAATTTGCAGAATTTTTTCACTGGCCTCGCTGAGTTGTTGGCTGGCGGTTGACCAGTCTGGCCAGAGTCGCTGAAAAGCCGGACTGTCGACTAATGATTCGGGGATGACTGCATGATTGCAAAAATCGACCAGTAAACTCAGTTGATAGGCGACGATGACAATATCGTTTAAATCGATATCGCCTGCATGCCGGTAGTTAAGGTCCTGGTGGTTTAAAGCAACTGATCTTAAGGCTGGAGCCAGTTGCCAGTATGCCAGTAATTGATAGCCGATTTGTGGATAAAACACCGGTAATAACTGCTCAGACAGGCGTTTCATGCGGCTGGATTTGTGTTTCACGTCGGGCAGGCTGGCAAGTTTGCGGATAAGCGGTACCATGCCGATGTTATGTATCAGGCCCGCCAGCAGCGCCTGTTCGGCTTCGAGTTGTGAATATTCGGCAGTCAGCAGATAGCTTATTGCAGCAACTTTGATACTTTTCAGGCGGATCAGTTTGTATTCAGCAAATAGCGGTGCTGATGGTTGTTGGTGTAGATATTGATCCATTACCAGACCGCTTGCCAGTGCCTGCAAACGAGATAAGCCCAGCCGGGCCACAGCGGCTTTCAGCGTCTGAATTTGACTGTGGCCTGCCATATTGGCGCTGTTCGCCAGTTGCAGCAAGCGTTCGCAAATGATTGGTTCGGTTTGCAGAATGCTGACAATTTCATCAAAACTGCTGTCGCTGTCGGTGGTAAGGCTACTGAGGCGGGTCAGCAGATTCGGTGCCGGCGGTAATTCAATATTGCCGTTATGAATATCATTGGCAAAACGTGCCGCAAGCTCAGCAAGTAACTGCTGTTCACCGGGCTGACGAATCATTGGATGTTGCGGGAAAAAATGGGGTGAGTGATGGGGCTCGAACCCACGACAACCGGAATCACAATCCGGGACTCTACCAACTGAGCTACACTCACCACAGAAATGGTTTTTTGACTGACCGCGCTATTCTGCGGTGCAATTTGGAAAGGGCATAATTGTACTGCCTTTCTGGGCGCGGTCAAGGAAAATCTCTGTGATCAGGCCAGTTCCAGGTCGATTTTTTTGTCATCCAAATCAACCCGCACTACTTTGACCCGCAGGCTGTCACCCAGCCGGTAAACTTTGCGGGTGCGCTCGCCCATCAAACGGTGACCGGCTGCATCAAACTGGTAATAGTCATTTTTTAGTGAGGTGACATGCACCAGACCTTCAATATAT
>CAMPHB010000067.1 GCA_946885755.1 uncultured Methylophaga sp.
GAATCCAATATGGTATAAAGTCGGGCTTTGTTGTTTCAGGCAGACGGCGTTTGCGGCGTTGTCTGGGTAAAAGTTTTTCAGGAGCAGGTTCCAAATGTCCAGAGTATGTCAGGTAACGGGCAAGCGCCCAATGAGCGGCAACAACGTTTCGCACGCCCATAACAAAACAAAACGCCGGTTTCTTCCGAATCTTCACGCCCACCGTTTTTGGGTAGAATCTGAAAACCGTTGGATCAAACTGCGTGTCAGTAACCACGGTCTGCGCATCATCGACAAACGCGGTATTGATAGCGTGCTGTCTGACCTGCGCGCTCGCGGCGAAAAATTCTAAGGGAGACTTAAAATCATGCGCGATAAAATCAAATTAGTCTCATCAGCCGGTACAGGTCATTTCTATACCACTGATAAAAACAAACGCACCATGCCGGAAAAGATGGAAATCAAAAAGTTTGATCCTGTCGTCCGTAAGCATGTGATGTATAAAGAAGCCAAAATCAAATAATGCTGATTTTGCTGCTCTAAAAGAAACCCGCTTCAGCGGGTTTTTTTTATGCTGCTGTATCCGTTATCATCAGCAGCCTTAAGGTTTTTACCCGAAAAGCAATCATTACGGAAAAATCATGGCCAGCCAAACCTTGTTGTCTGCTGAACAATTAACCCGTCGCTTCGGCCTGCACACAGCCGTGCAATCGGTGAGTTTCAGTGTTCAGCAAGGTGAAGTACTGGGCTTTTTGGGGCCTAATGGCGCTGGTAAATCGACCACCATGAAAATGCTCACCGGTAATCTGGCGCCGGATAGCGGCAGAATAATCATTAACGGCATTGATTTGCTGGACTCGCCCAAAGCCGCCAAACGCCATATCGGCTATTTACCGGAAAATCCGCCGCTTTACCGGGAATTAACAGTTCGCGAATTTCTGCTGTTCTGTGGCCGGCTACATGGTTTATCAGCACAATCGCTTCAATCTGCGGTGGATGAAGTACTGCATCGTTGCGGTCTCGAAACCATGCAACAACGTTTGATCGGTCAGTTATCCAAAGGCTATCAGCAGCGTTGTGGCATTGCGCAGGCGATTATTCATCAGCCGGAAGTCGTGATCCTTGATGAACCGACCTCGGGCTTGGATCCGATTCAGATCCAGCAGATCCGTCAGTTAATCCGTGATATTGCCCATCAGCACAGCGTTATTCTCTCAACCCATATCCTGCCGGAAGTCGAAATGCTCTGCGATCGGGTGCAAATTATGCATCAGGGGCAACTGGTATTCAGCGACACATTAGAGGCTTTGCAATCACAACGCCAGCATGCCGCGCTCAGAGTCGCTTTCCGTTTGCCGCCATCGGTAACTACGCTGGCACAGTTACCCGGTATTACCCATGTCGAATCACTGGGAGCACAGCAGTTCCGGCTGCATTTCTTACCGGATCAGGATCCGACCGATGCCCTTATCAACGTTGCGGTTGTCGAGAACTGGCAGTTAACTCAACTGACGCCAGAACAGGATTCACTAGAGCAGTTATTCACCCAGTTGGTCAGTCAGGAAACACAAGGAGCGGCCGCCTGATGTGGCTAATTGCCAGACTGGAATGCTACCGGCTGTTTATGTCGCCGCTGGCCTGGGTGCTGATGGCCCTGGTGCAACTGCTGCTGGCCTATTTGTTTTTGACCCATATTGATTATTTTTCTCAGGTACAGGGGCAGATTGCTGCCATCCCCGGCGCGCCCGGGGTTACCGAAATGGTGGTCGCACCGCTGCTCAGTAATATGGCGATTGTTCTGCTACTGGTCACCCCATTTATCACCATGCGCAGTTTCGCTGAAGAGCGCCGCAATGACAGCCTGCCGTTGCTGATGACGGCGCCTTTGTCGGTGACACAAATTGTCATCGGCAAATATCTGGGACTACTGGGCTTTTTTAGCGGGTTGTTGCTGATGCTGATGTTAATGCCGCTGTCGATGTTGCTGGGCAGTCCGATCGATCTGTATCAGCTGTCGGCCGGTTTTATTGGTCTGCTATTGTTACTGAGCAGCATGATGGCGATCGGCATTTTTATGTCATCACTGACTGCCCAACCGGTGATTGCCGCGGTCAGCAGTTTCTGTCTGCTGTTTTTGTTATGGATCATCGACTGGGCCGGCCAGAGTGATTCGGTCGGCTATAATGTATTCAGCTGGTTGTCATTAATCAGCCATTTTGAGCCGCTGCTGCGTGGTGAATTATTCAGTGCCGATATTGTTTATTACCTGCTGGTCACAACAGCCTTTTTGCTGATGACCATTCGCCGCCTCGATAGTCTGCGGGTGGCATCATGAGCATCTCAGCAAAATGGCAGCAACGGCTGCAACAATTGATTTTTTACGGCTTATTAATCGCTGTTATTATCGTTGCTGCCCGCTTATCTTTGGCTACCAATACCGCGTTTGACTGGACCGCCAATCAGCGGCATAGCCTGTCAGAGCAAACCATCGACTTATTACAAAGCATTGACCAGCCGGTTCAAATCAAGGCTTTTGTCAGCCCCGGTAACGACTATGCAGCAGCAATACAACAATTGTTGGAGCGCTATCAGCGCTACACCAGTCAGTTACAGGTTGAGGTGATTGATCCGGCGCGGGCGCCGCAGCAAGTTAAAGAATTTAATATCCAGCAACAGGGCGAAATGCTGGTGTTGCGCGATAACCAGACCGAACGGGTGCAGGATTTATCAGAACAATCATTAACCAATGCCCTGCTGCGGGTCAGCCGAAGTGTCACGCCGAATGTGGTGTTTTTAACGGGTCATGGTGAACGTAGCCCGGATAGTGAGGCCAACTTTGGCATCAGCCTGTGGGCACAGACGCTGCGTGAGCAAGGCTTTGAAGTCGAAACGGTAAACCTTGCCAGCACAGGCCAGCTGCCAGACAGTACCGACCTACTCGTTATTGCCAGTCCTGAACAAAGCTGGCTGCCCGGTGAAATCGCGCAACTACAGCAATTTATCGCGTCTGGCGGCAATCTGCTCTGGTTGAGTGAGCCTGATCGACATGAACCCTTAAGTGAACTTGCCAGCAGTCTGGATCTGCAATGGCTGCCAGGTACGGTAATTGATCCCAATGCCAGTCTGCTTGGTATCGATGATCCGAGTATTGCACTCATCAGTGATTTCGCCAACCATGCACTGACCCGCGATTTACCCAGCATTGTGCTGATGCCAGCGACTGCGGCATTACTTAGCACTGACAGTGAATCAACCAACTGGCAAACCACCGAATTGCTGCGCACTCAAACTGAAACCTGGGCAGAACTGTCTGAAGTGACCAGCACTGAAATCAATTTCAATACCGATCTGGATATCGCCGGCCCCCTGACAGTGGCATTGGCTCTGGAACGTCAGCAGCCTGAAGCCGAAACCGCCCAACGGGTGATTGTGATAGGAGATGGTGATTTCCTCAGTAATCAGTATCTCGGCAATGGTGCCAATCAGACGCTGGCGACCGGCATGATTAATTGGCTGACAGCACAGGATGACAGGCTAAATATTGCGATTAAACCAACCGCCGATAACCAACTCGAACTCAGTTTCAGCGAAACCCTGTCAATTGCTATCGGCTTCTTGTTTGTGTTGCCGGCCATGTTATTGGGCAGTGGTTTGATGTTGTGGTGGTTCAGACGTCGCCGATGAAACGCAGCTACTTAACCAATCTGTTGTTACTGACCCTGATGATGGTGTTGCTGTGGCAACTGGATCATGTGCAAACACCACAAACCGTCACAACAATTGGTGACAGTCTTACCGCTTCAATGGTGCAAAAAATTACCGTTAATCGTGCCGAACAGAAAACCATTGAAATCGTCAGAGACAATAATGGCTGGCAACTTCAGCAACCTTTTGTCGCGGCCGCCAGCGAAAGCCGCATGAATATGTTGCTCAGCCTGCTTGACAGTGTGCCGGTTGAACAGTTTGCTGCTGACGATTTGGACTTAGCTGAATTCGGCCTGGCAGAACCCTCATTAACACTAACCTTCAACGATAAGACGTTTGCTTTTGGTGATACCGAAAGCCTTAGTGGTCAGCGTTATCTGCGTAGCGGCGATAGCGTTTATCTGTTTGATGACAGTATCAGCCCGCTGTTGCAGGCCAGCGCCACCGGCTTTATTGAGAATCGGCTGTTTGCCAATCGTGGTGATCTAAACGCCTTAACGGTTACCTATCGTGATGCACAAACGTTGCAGAATCAGGCTTTTTCTTTGCAGTTGCAGGATGGCCAGTGGCAAAGCACCGAATCCGGCTTCAGTACCGATCAGTTAACGGCGATCGCCAATGCCTGGCAGCAGGCTTACGCCATGCAGGTCAGCCCAAATACCGCACCGCCTGCTGATGATTTTCTGCCACTGCAATTTAATTTTGACAACGGGCAGTCCATTGCAGCCCATGCCCGTCTATCCGAGCAGGGACTCAGCGTGCTGGTACCTGAATGGCAGTTACAATATCAATTTCCGGCCAGTACTGCCGACAGCTTATTCCCTGCCGTTAACGAAACCGACTAATGCCTGAACTTCCCGAAGTTGAAACCACCCGCAGTGGTATTGCACCATTTGTTGAAAACCAGATCGTCAGTCAGGTGATTGTCCGTGACGGTCGGTTGCGCTGGCCGGTGACCGCCGGTTTAAACAATATTCTGGTGGGTAAAACCATCTCTGCTGTTAAACGCCGCGCCAAATATCTGCTGCTGCAAACTGACAGTGGCACACTGCTGATCCATTTGGGGATGTCCGGCCGTTTGCGGGTTTTAAATGAAGCCATAACGCCGGCAAAACATGATCATGTCGATATCGCTTTTGCCAATGGTATGACACTGCGCTTTACTGATCCCCGGCGTTTTGGTGCGGTGTTATGGACAGAGCAGGATCCGGCCGCTCATCCCTTGATAAACCATCTGGGTCCCGAGCCATTGTCTGATGATTTCACTGGCCGGTATTTGTTTGATCGCAGCCGCAAACGTCAGGTCAGTATCAAAACCTTTATTATGAATGCCGAAGTGGTGGTCGGCGTCGGTAATATTTACGCTAGCGAATCATGTTTTATGGCCGGTATTCACCCGCGAATCATCGCCGGCCGGCTGACCCGTAAACAGGCTGACAAACTGGCGGAATGCATCAAAATCGTTTTAGGTAAAGCGATTGCCGCTGGCGGTACAACGTTACGGGACTTTCGTGACAGTGACGGTAAACCCGGCTATTTCGCGCAGGAATTACTGGTTTATGCCCGGCAAAATATGGGCTGCCGGCAATGCGGTCATCCGATTGAACTGATTCGCCAGGCTAACCGGGCGACCTATTTTTGCCCGATCTGCCAGAAACGCTGATTACTGTTTTGCAAAGAATTCAGCTAATTCGCGGATCTCTGCTTCGCTATAACCGGTCGCATGATGGTGCATCACTGTACTGTCAGCTTCACCGGCTTTAAACGCCAGCATCCGCTCAACAAAATAGTCGGCTTCAAGGCCGGCAATACTCGGCATTTGTTCACTCTGACTATGGCCATTGGTGCCATGACAAGCTGCACAACTGGCGGCCATCAGCCGCATATCCGGCTCAGCCACTGCTAACAGCGGCAATAAAAACATCACAACAGCAATATATTTCATCTCAAGTCCCTCGCGCTTTTTCGCGGTGCGGCAACCGGCTGCGCTATAATGGCCGCCTTTTTTCCGGTAAAGCATCTTCATGGCTGAGATTATCAAATTAGACGGCACAATTCCCGAAGAATCTGACGGGCTGCGTCTGGATCAAGCGCTGGCGCAGCTGTTTCCGGATTTTTCGCGCGGCCAACTCAGCAAATGGATCAAAGCCGGCGATGTTTTACTTAACGATGATGTCCCCAAACCGCGCGATAAAGTCCGTGAAGGTGACAACGTTATTATCAATGCCGAATTACAGGTACAGGACGAACAATGGCAGGCCGAAAAAATCGAGCTGGATATTGTTTATGAAGATGAGCATGTGCTGATCCTTAACAAACCAGCCGGTATGGTGGTACATCCCGGCGCCGGTAATCATCAGGGCACACTGGTTAATGCTTTACTGTCACATGCACCGGGCCTGGTGCATATTCCCCGTGCCGGTATTGTGCATCGTCTCGATAAAAATACCACTGGCCTGCTGATGGTTGCTAAAACGCTGCAAGCCCATAACTCGTTGATTAGCCAGCTACAGGAACGCAGCGTCTTGCGTGAATATCAGGCGATTGTCACTGGTGTGCTGACTGCCGGCGGCACCGTGGATGAGCCGATTGGCCGGCATCATATTGATCGTAAACGCATGACGGTAACGGACAGCGGCAAACCATCGGTGACCCATTACCGCGTCGAACAACGCTTCCGGGCGCATACCCATATCCGCTGCAAACTGGAAACCGGTCGTACCCATCAAATCCGTGTGCATATGGCGTTTATCCGCCATCCGCTTGTGGGTGATCCGGTTTACGGCGGTCGTTTTAAAATGCCCAAAGGCATGACCGAAACCGCCCGTGAGCAGCTACAAAGTTTCCGGCGTCAGGCGTTGCATGCCGGCTTATTGGGTTTTGAACATCCAGAGTCCGGCGAAATCGGTAGCTGGCAAGTGCCGATCCCCGATGATATGCAACATTTGCTGGCTATCCTGCAGCAGGATGCAGAAAATAATGACGACTAAACACTAAAGGAGCCGCACGTGTCAGAAAGTCAGAAACAATCCCCCATGACGATTTTTCTCGCTTTTCTGAAACTCGGCGTCACCGCATTCGGCGGGCCGATTGCCCATATTGGTTTTTACCGTGAAGCATTTGTGAAACAACGCCAGTGGCTCGATGAAAAAACCTTTGCCCAGCTGCTTGCCGTTTGTCAGTTCCTGCC
>CAMPHB010000068.1 GCA_946885755.1 uncultured Methylophaga sp.
ATGCAAATGTGTCTGTACCAGCCGGGACTTGGTTACTACAGCGCCGGCTTAAGCAAAATCGGCGCCGCTGGTGACTTTGTCACGGCACCGGAAATCAGCCCGCTGTTTTCACAAGCACTGGCCCGGCATATCGCTGATGTTTTGCTGCAAAGTAGTGATGGCGACTGTCTGGAATTTGGTGCCGGCAGCGGCAAAATGGCTGCGGATATTTTGCAGCAACTAGCGCAGTGGGATTGTTTGCCCGCGCATTATTTTATTATCGAAGCAAGTGCTGACTTACGTTTAAGACAACAACAATACTTATCTGAACATATCGGCGATATTTTTGAAAAGGTTGTCTGGCTGGATCATTTGCCTGCACAATTCACCGGTGTCATTGTTGCCAATGAAGTCTGTGATGCCATGCCGGTGCATAGTCTGTTGTTTGACCAGCAGGGCGTTTCTGAACGTTATATCAGCCATCACAACCAGCAACTGCGCTGGCAAAACGGTCCGCTCAGTCAGCAGGCACTGGCTGAAAAAGCCCGACTGATTAAGCCACAGCTGACCACGACACCATTTATCACTGAGGTTAACCTGTTTGCTGATGCCTGGCTCAGCAGTCTGGCGCAATGCCTGCAACAAGGTGCGATATTTATCATTGATTATGGCCACACCGCCAGTGACTACTTTCACGCCAGCCGTGCCATTGGCGGACTACGCTGTCATTACCGGCACGAAGTCCATGATGATGTTTTCTGGCTGCCCGGCCTGCAGGACCTAACCGCGCATGTCAATTTCACGGATCTGGCCGAAACTGCCCACCAGACAGGGCTGGATGTTGCAGGCTTGCAGTCGCAGGCAGATTTTTTACTGGCTGGCGATATTCTCAGCCTGGCACAGCAGCAAGATAGCGCTGATTTACAGCAAATTCAGCAGTCCGCAGCACTGAAACGCCTGCTGTTACCCGATCAAATGGGCGCGATGTTTAAAGCCCTGAGCTTAACTAAAAATCTGCCACCGCTGCCTCGCTGTCAGCAGGGTGATTTACGCTGGCAACTGTAAATACCAGCCAATAAAAAAGGCGCCACAGCGCCTTTTTTATTAACCATTAAGCCGTTTTATTCAGCGTCTTTGGCCTTTAATTCCTCACGCAGCGCTTCCATTTCTGCAGACATTTCAAAGAGAATTTCTTTGATATTGGCCATTTCATCACGCAAGATCTGACTGTCACGCTTGTTGCGGGCAATATCTTCGCGCAGTTCTGGACTTAATGTGCCTTCGGCTGATTCACCGGCACGTTCACGGGCCGTTGCCAGCACGGTTGGGATATCAATCACCAGCCAGTCCGTACGTTCTTCACCGGTTTCTGGATCGACATAGTAGGATTGCCCATTA
Source organism: uncultured Methylophaga sp. (assembly GCA_946885755.1). Next base: position 1,378 of record CAMPHB010000068.1, read on the forward strand.
TCCAGCGCCACTTGCAATGCTGGTTCGGAATCAAACTTGCGCGTACCCGGTAACAGCGGATTAACACGGCGGTCAATCTCCTGGCGGGTAATCGGGTCTCTTTCACGGTAGAGCTCCTGAACCAGGCCAAAGATAATATTGAGACGCCCCTGGCTGTCTATAAACACACGGCCAGAGTTGGTTTTGCTTTCTCTGCTAATCGCACCTGGATGCATATCAATTGTAACGTAGGTCAGATCTTCACCAGACTCTGCAATCGCCAAGCCGCGTGACAGACCTGATGACAATATTTGCAACTCACCCGGCGCAAACAAAGGTATTTGCCTGTCCTGGAAAAACACCCGATCACTGACATACAAAGAACTTAATACCGTGCGCATGTCATCTTCAGCAATCTGAAAAGGATGCTGATTAGCAACGCCGGGCACATCCCTAGGAATGACTTTAACGTACTGTAAACCCGTCTCATACAAAATCTTGGCATCGTCGGTGACAATGACTTCCGGCACTTCAGTTTTGTTCGACGAGCCACCACAGGCAGACAGCCCCAGCATCATTGTCATGCTGAGCGCGACAATACCGCTGTATTTCACTAGACCACGCATAAACTATTCCTCTTTTTATTCAGTTGCTTATCGCTTCAGCGATGACTGTTTTCGGCTTTGGGTTCTCTGCACAGCAGTGCTTGTACCGACTGCCGCGGATCGTACCCCTCAAACAACACTTTGCATACCTGCTCAACAATCGGCATTTCGATACCAGCCTGCTGTGCCCGCAACAAAACTTCACGGGCAGCATGCATGCCTTCGACGGTTTTGCCAACTGCCTGCACCGCCTCAGTTACCGTTAAACCGCCGCCGATAGTCAGACCCAGCTGCCGGTTACGGCTTTGATCATCGGTACAGGTCAGAATCAAATCACCCATACCGGACAAACCATACATAGTCTGTGGCTCGGCACCGAGCGCTGTTGCGAGGCGCAAAATTTCCGCCATTCCCCGGGTTAGCAGTGCCGCCCGGGCATTGGCGCCATAATGCAGCCCATCACTGATACCAGCGGCAATCGCCAGAACATTTTTAACGGTGCCGCCAATTTGCACACCCAGCACATCAGACGAGGTATAAGCCCGCAAACTATTGCCATGCAATATGCCAGCAAGTTGGCTGGCAAACACGGCGTCGGTTGAAGCCACCGTCAAAGCCGTTGGCAAACCGGCCGCCACCTCGGCAGCAAACGATGGCCCGGAAACCACTGCCAGCGGATGTTCTGCCCCTAAGATCTGTCTGGCCGTATCGTGCAAAAAAGTGCCGCTTTGTGGCGTCAGCCCTTTGGTTGCCCAACTGACCGGCGTTGTCGGCGGTATCCAGGGCTGCAGCAGCTTCAATAAATCAGCAAAACTATGACTCGGCACCGAGATCAGCAGATGTCGGCATTGGCTGACCGCCGATTTTAAATCGGACTGAATCGTTAATGCCGCCGGTAACGCAATCCCCGGCAAATACGCGTCATTACGACGGTTTTGCTGCATTAACGTCAGCTGCTGTTGATCACGGCCCCATAACCAGGTTTCATGACCATTGCGGGCCAGCGCAATAGCCAGTGCCGTGCCCCAGGCACCCGCACCGATGACCAGTGTCGGCATTAAAGCATTTTGCGCATTACCGCTCATGTTTTACAGCTTAGTGAGTTTGTTCCTGCTGCGCAGCCTGCTGACGCATTTGTTCCATTGAGTCGAGCTTGCGTTTGTAAACGGCATCAAAGTTAACCGGTGCCAGCACCAATTGCGGGAAACCGCCTTTGATAACCAGATCCGAAACCACTTCACGGGCAAACGGGAATACGGTATTCGGGCAGTAACTGCCAATCAGCGGACCCATTTCTTCATCGCTGTAACCGGTCAGGCTGAACACGCCGGCTTGTTTAACTTCACAGATAAACGCCACTTTGTCGCCAACTTTGGCAGTGACCGTCACTACCAGCACGATTTCGTGATTGTCATCGTCGATGCGGGTGTATTCGTTACCCAGTTGCAGATCTAGCTGTGGCTTCCATTCTTCACGGAAAATCGCCGGTGAATTGGGTGTTTCGAAGGAAACGTCTTTGGTGTAAATCTTCTGAATGATAAAGCGGGGCTGTTGGTCTTGTTGCGCCGCTGCGTTGTCTTCCGCCATGGGTTAAATCCTTAAGCTTGGTTGGGTCTTAAAATCAGGCCAGCATTTGATCGAGCTTATTTGCCCGGTCAATTGCCAGCAAGTCGGTATAGCCACCGACGGCCTGGTCGTTGATAAAAATTTGCGGCACGGTGCGCCGCTGACTTTTTTGCATCATTTCTTCGCGCTTGGCTGGTTCCAGATCAACGCGGACTTCCTGAAATGCCACACCTTTTCGCTCCAGCAGCTGTTTGGCCATGACGCAATAGGGGCAGTGTGCAGAAGAATAAACAATTACTTTAGCCATAATAAATTACCCGAATAACGGCAGTTTGGCTTCACGCCAGGCGTGCAGACCACCCGACATGGCATAAACATTGGTGTAGCCTTTGGCTTTAAGTTGCTTAGCCGCCGCCCGCGCCCGCTGGCCACTGTCACAAACCACAACCAGCGGCTGCTCGGTTTTTTTCAGTTTGCCCAGATGCTTGTCCATTTCCGCCTGCGGCACATTAATCGCATCGGCGATATGGGATTTGTTAAAGGCTTCACTGTCACGGATATCAACAAAACAGCCTTTTTGCTGATTAACAATGGTGACCGCCTCATTAACGCTGACTGACTGCACACCGCTGAGTTTACGGGTCAGCACATCCGAAAACACCAGATACAACAACACCACAAACAGTGTCGACAAAATCCAGTGATTGATTATAAATTCGCCTAAATTTTCCATCTTTAACGTCAATCCGCCTGCTTGTTACTGCAAAATAAGTCGCACATCATATTGACCAGCTTTAAGGTGCGCGCATCGCTTACCCGGTAATAAATTTTATTGGCATCCCGCCGGCAGGCAAGGATCTGTTTGTCACGTAATTTGGCTAAATGTTGCGAAACATTGCTCTGCGTCGTGCCTACCGCCTCAACAATATCCTGCACTGCCAGTTCCGCCTCAGCCAGGGTACAGAGAATTTTCAGCCGCAGCGGATGCGACATGGCTTTCAGGGCAATGGCTGTTTGCTCAATTTCCCCGTCCAGCGGCATCAAAGCGGCGTTGGCTGTCTGCATTCGGTTACCTGCCGTGACTGCGACTGTAATTCGTCACAAAAGGCCATATAATACACGGCATTGTCGTCGATTTGCAGGTATTGCTGTTTTTGGCGTCCGGAGGCCACCGCAACCGTGATTAAAGGAAAACAACATGAGTCAGCCACACCGCCCTTTAGCCCTGATTATTCTCGATGGCTGGGGTTATAGCGAAGATCCCAAACATAACGCCATTCTGGCTGCTGACACGCCGGTCTGGAATCAGCTCTGGCAACAGTACCCACATACTTTAATTAACGCTTCGGGTGCCGGCGTCGGCCTGCCCGGTGAGCAAATGGGTAACTCCGAAGTCGGCCATTTGAATATCGGAGCCGGCCGGGTGGTGTATCAGGAATTCACCCGTATCGGACAGGCCATCAAAACCGGTAGTTTTTTTGAAAACAGCACATTGACCGATGGGGTTGATGATGCTGTCAAAGCCGGTAAAGCCGTGCATATCATGGGTTTGTTATCTGATGGTGGTGTACACAGCCATATTGAGCATATTCAGGCCATGGTCAAGCTGGCCGCCCAGCGCGGTGCCAAACAAATTTATGTGCATGCGTTTCTCGATGGTCGTGATACGCCGCCGCGCAGCGCCCATGCGTCGCTGGCGGCAATGGAAACAACTTATGCCGAACTGGGTGTCGGTAAAACAGCAACGCTGGTTGGCCGTTTTTATGCGATGGATCGGGATCAACGCTGGAATCGTGTTGAACAAGCTTACCGGCTGATCACGGAAGCTGAGGCTGAATTTCATGCCGATTCTGCCAAAGCAGCGCTTGATGCCGCTTATGCCCGTGATGAAAATGATGAATTCGTTAAAGCCACCGTCATCGGCGATGCCGTCAAAATGCAGGATGGCGACAGCGTGTTTTTTATGAATTTCCGGGCGGACCGGGCCCGCGAAATCAGCGAATGTTTTATCAAACAAGGTTTTGATGCCTTCGAAAAACCCCGTGCTATCAAGCTGGCTGCATTTGTCACGCTGACAGAATACAAAAAAGATTTCTCCGCGCCGGCCGCTTATCCGCCGGAAAAATTCAATAATCTGCTCGGCGATTACATTGCCCGGCTCGGCCTGCGCCAGCTGCGTATCGCTGAAACCGAAAAATATGCGCATGTCACATTTTTCTTTAATGGTGGCCGCGACACGCCTTATGACGGCGAAGAGCGCATTCTGGTGCCATCACCTAAAGTTGAAACCTACGATCAGCAACCGGCAATGAGTGCACCGGAAGTAGCTGATCAACTGGTTAAAGCCATTCATAGCAATAAATTTGATGTGATCATTTGTAATTTTGCCAATGCCGATATGGTTGGCCATACCGGTAATTTTGACGCCGCCGTCAAAGCCGTCGAAGCCGTTGATAATTGTTTAGGCCGTATCTGGTCAGCGTTAAAAGAAGCCGGTGGCGAAATGATTGTCACCGCCGATCACGGTAATGCCGAAAAAATGCAGGATGATGAACAAGGTCAGGCGCACACTGCCCATACCAGCAATTTGGTGCCATTGTTATACGCCGGCCGGCCAGCCGACTGTGCGCCGCAGGGCAATTTATCGGATATCGCGCCAACCATGCTGAGCCTGATGGATCTGCCAATTCCGGCAGAAATGAGTAAGCACTTACTGGTGGAATTAAGCTGATTTATAAAAGTATGCCCCGTTTATTAATGCTGGTTTTCGGGCTTTTTTTCAGCCCGTGGCTGCTCGCTGAACCGCCGGCAAAGGAGCTCAATGAAGTTCGCAGTAAAATTGACCAGCTTGATAAGTCTTTGTCGGCCGACAAACAAAGCAAAGAACAGCTGGATAAACAGTTGCGGGCGCAAAGCCTGAAAGTCTCAGAAATCACCCGCGCACTCAAACAAACCGAACAGGCAATTGACGAGCAGGATCAACAAGTCAAAAAACTGCAGCAGCAGCTTGGTGAACAACAAGCCGAACAGCAGGCGCAGCTTGAGGCGTTATATCAACAATTACGGGCAGCGTTTATGCATGCGCAGCCCGGCTATCTGAAAATTCTGCTGAATCAGCAGGACCCGGCGCTTATCAGCCGCCACCATGCTTATTACCTGTATTTTCATAAAGCCCGGCAGCAGCAACTGGCAGATATTGATAAACAGCTGAACAGCCTCAGCGAAGAACAAAAAGCGGTGTTTGCCGCGCAAAAACAACTGCAACAGTTGCTGGCTGAACAAACTGCCCAACAG
>CAMPHB010000069.1 GCA_946885755.1 uncultured Methylophaga sp.
GCGCTGATGCCAATCCCTTTGCCAGTGCGGAACTGAGCAGTGGCTATATGCAGCTGGCTGAGCATCACGGCGAAGAAGGCAAATGTGGTGAAGCCAAGTGCGGTGAAGACATGAAAAAAGATGGTGAAGGTAAATGTGGTGAAGCCAAATGCGGCGGCGAAATGAAAGATGATATGAAAGACGCCGAAGGCAAGTGTGGTGAAGCCAAGTGTGGCGGCGAATAAGCAGCCTTTGTTAAGCAGTAATAACAAGGGCTCATCGAGAGCCCTTGTTACTTTACGGGGGCTTTAAAGATGATTAAAGATTTGCTGTTGTCATTGCAGTCCATGCTGGATAAAACCCGTGCTGTGGATTTTCTGGCACCGTTATTATTGAGAGCGTATCTGGTGCCGGTTTTCTGGGGCGCTGCCAATAATAAGTGGAATCCGCTGGATCCTGACAGCTCGTTACAGAACACTATTAATTGGTTTGCCAATCCGGATTGGGGGCTTGGGCTGCCGTTTCCGGCAGTGATGGCTTATCTCGCCTGGGGCGCGGAATATTTTGGCGCCATCTTGTTGTTGCTTGGTTTAGCCGTTCGTTGGATAAGCATTCCGCTGATGATCACTATGCTGGTTGCTGCTTTTTCGGTGCATTGGCAAAACGGCTGGCAGGCGATTCATGATCCGATGAGTGCCTTTGCGTCTGCTAATGCGCCTGAGGCAATTGAACGACTGGATCGTGCGAAAAATATTTTACAAGAACATGGTAACTATAACTGGCTGACCGAACACGGCAATTTTGTGGTTTTGAACAACGGTATTGAATTTGCGGCGACTTATTTTGTCATGTTACTAGCGTTGTTTTTTATCGGTGGCGGCCGTTATTTAAGTGTTGACTATTGGTTGGCCCGAAAAGCTGACAAATAAGAGGTGTGTTATGTGGATCCGTAAAAAACAGTCCTGGCAATTACCTGAATCCGAAATCACGGATCACGAGGTGTTTTTAAATCGCCGGCAGTTTATTAACAGTGCGGCGGGTATTGCCGCGGCAACGGCAATGCCACTCAGCTTCGCCGCCGATGAGCCGACTGGTAAAGAATTGGAAAATGTCGCTGACAGTGACTTTTCGACTGAAGAAAAGCTGACCACTTATCAGGACATCACCACTTATAACAACTTTTATGAATTTGGCACCAGTAAAGAAGCGCCTTCGGCACTGGCAAAAGATTTTCCGGATCCCGGCAAACCCTGGATGGTGACAATTGATGGTGAATGTGACAATCCCGGTGAATTTGAATATAGCGAATTAATTGGCAAACAAACGCTGGAAGAGCGGATTTACCGGATGCGCTGTGTTGAAGGCTGGTCGATGGTGATCCCGTGGATTGGCTTTCCGCTGGCTGATGTTTTAAAAGCTGCGAAACCCAATGCCAACGCCAAATATGTCGAATTCACCACATTGTTTGATCCCGAGCAAATGCCTGGTCAGCAGCGTGAGGTATTGCAGTGGCCTTATGTTGAAGGGCTGCGTATTGATGAAGCGATGCATCCGCTGACTATTTTGGCAGTCGGTTTGTATGGCCATGAAATGCCCGGCCAGAATGGTGCGCCGATTCGGCTGGTGGTGCCATGGAAGTATGGCTTTAAGAGTATTAAATCCATTGTCCGCATCCGGTTTGTTGAAAAAATGCCGCTGACCGCCTGGGTGCAGGCGAACGCCAGTGAGTATGGCTTTTATTCTAATGTGAATCCAAATGTGGACCATCCGCGCTGGAGCCAAAAACGTGAACGGCGCATTGGTGAGTTCTTAAAACGTGAAACGCTGATGTTTAATGGCTACGGCGATGAGGTTGCCAGCCTTTATGAAGGCATGGATCTGCGTAGATATTTCTGAACCTATGCTGAGTATTAGCCAATTTAAAGTGCTACTGTTTCTTGCCGGTTTAATGCCGGCAGCCTGGCTGACATTTGCTCTGTTTACCGATCAGCTGGGCGCCAATCCGATCGAGGCGATTACCCGCGATTCAGGCGTCTGGGCACTGCGTTTTTTATTACTGACACTCTGCTTAACACCTATCCGTTGGCTGACAGGCATAAACGAGGTGATTCGTTTCCGGCGCATGACGGGGCTGTTTGTGTTTTTCTATGCCGTACTGCATATGTTGCTGTACTTGTGGCTGGACCAGTTTTTTGATTGGTCAGAAATCTGGAAAGACATCATGAAACGGCCGTTTATTACCATTGGTTTTATCAGCTTTACCTTGCTGTTACCGCTGGCGCTGACATCAACCAATAAAATGATGAAACGTCTGGGCGGCCAGCGCTGGAAGCAACTCCACAAAATTACCTATCTGGTTGCAGGCTTATCATGCCTGCATTTTCTGATGCTGGTTAAGGCGGATATCAGTGAACCGCTGATTTATATATTGATCCTTGCGCTATTACTTGGAGTCAGAATTTATCGTCATTATCTGAAGCCGATGGTGTTGGCACGCAGTTAAGTATTTGCTGTCGCAGTCGTTTTAGGCTTTTCCTGCCTTTAATTTGTTGTGTGCAAGCCTTTGCCAGATAAGGCCTGGCAGCCTTTTGGGGGATGAATTCTGACAAAAACTGTTACAATGCCCTGTTGTTATTAACGGCGTTTTTAGATCTTAAGAAGGTATTTATGACTGATTTTGTCGATCAAGACCCGCAGGAAACTCAAGAATGGCTGGATGCACTGGAATCCGTCATTGAAGTCGCAGGCGACGAAAAAGCCCACCACATTATTGAAAAACTGATTGATATGGCTCGCCGCAGCGGTATCAATCTTCCCTACAGTGCCAATACCGCTTATGTGAATACTATCCCGGTAGATCAGCAAGAGCGTATTCCGGGTGATCAGGCGATGGAACACAAACTGCGTTCCTATATCCGCTGGAATGCCATGGCCATGGTGGTGAAAGCCAATCTGAAACCTGGCTCGGTCGGCGGTCATATTGCCAGCTTCTCATCAGCAGCCACTTTGTACGATGTCGGCTTCAATCACTTTTTTAAAGGTGACAATTATGGCAACGGCGCCGATATGGTGTTTTTCCAGGGCCATTCTTCACCGGGCATTTATGCGCGTTCCTTCCTTGAAGGCCGTCTGACTGAAGAACAACTGGATGGTTTTCGTTTTGAAGTAAATGGCAAAGGCCTGTCTTCTTATCCGCATCCATGGTTGATGCCTGATTACTGGCAGTTCCCAACGGTATCAATGGGCTTGGGTCCGATTCTGTCGATTTATCAGGCACGTTTCATGAAATACATGGAACATCGCGATATCGTCAAAACCAGCGGCCGTCATGTTTGGGCGTATCTCGGTGACGGTGAAATGGATGAGCCGGAATCACTGGGTGCCATTACCCTGGCTGGCCGGGAAAAACTCGATAACCTGATTTTTGTTGTTAACTGCAACCTGCAGCGCCTTGATGGCCCCGTGCGCGGTAACGGCAAAATCGTTCAGGAACTGGAAGCGTTATTCCGCGGTGCCGGCTGGAATGTATTGAAAGTCCTGTGGGGCAGTGGCTGGGATCAGTTGCTGGCACGGGATACGCAAGGTCTGCTGTTGAAACGTATGGAAGAAGTGGTCGACGGCGAATACCAGAATTACAAAGCCAAAGATGGCGCTTACGTGCGCCAGCATTTCTTTGGCAAATATCCGGAACTGCTGGAAATGGTTTCCGATATGACCGACGAAGATATCTGGAACCTGAGTCGTGGCGGCCATGATCCGCGCAAGATTTACGCTGCTTATAAACGTGCGGTGGATCATGAAGGTCAACCGACCGTTATTCTGGCCAAAACCGTTAAAGGTTATGGTATGGGTGAGGCTGGCGAAGGCCAGAACACCACCCATCAACAGAAAAAGCTGGAATTGGAGCATATGAAACGCTTCCGGGATCGCTTTAATATTCCGATTTCAGATGAACACATCGAAAAAATTCCGTACCTGACTCTGAAAGATGGCAGCCCGGAAAAAGAATATTTACTGAAGCGTCGTGAAGAATTAGGCGGTTTCCTGCCTAAGCGGAATCACAGCGCACCAGCGCTGAAGATCCCGGATCTGAAGATTTTTGATGCGGTACTGAAGTCCAGTGGTGAGCGGGAACTGTCGACCACCATGGCGTTTGTTCGGGTCTTAACGGCTTTGATCCGCGATAAATCGCTGGGTAAAAATATCGTGCCGATCGTACCTGACGAAGCGCGCACTTTTGGTATGGAAGGGCTGTTCCGCAGTGTCGGTATTTATTCGTCTTCAGGCCAAAAATATGAGCCTGAAGATTCCGGTAAAGTGATGTGGTATCGCGAAGACACCACCGGTCAGATCCTCGAAGAAGGCATCAATGAAGCCGGCGCCATGTCTGAGTGGATTTCCGCGGCAACGGCGTATTCCAATTACAACGTCAATATGGTGCCGTTTTACATCTATTACTCGATGTTCGGTTTCCAGCGGGTCGGTGATTTGTGCTGGCTGGCCGGTGATATTCAGGCCAAAGGTTTCCTTATCGGCGGTACTGCCGGCCGCACCACATTGAATGGTGAAGGTCTGCAGCATCAGGATGGTCACAGCATGATTCTGGCCAATACCGTGCCTAATTGCGTCAGCTATGATCCGACTTATGCCTATGAAGTGGCGGTCATCGTTCATGATGGTATGCGCCGCATGTATGAACAACAGGAAAATGTGTTTTATTACCTGACGGCGATGAATGAAAACTACACTCATCCGGCAATGCCTGAAGGTGTCGAAGACGGCATTATCAAAGGTATGTATCAGCTCAAGTCTGGTGGCAAACACAAACTGAAAGCACAATTAATCGGTAGTGGTACCATTTTGCGTGAAGTGGAAGCCGCTGCAGAATTGCTGGAAAAAGACTGGAAGGTCTCAGCCAATGTCTGGAGTGCGACCAGCTTCAATGAGTTGACCCGTGACGGTCAGAATGTAGATCGGCATAACCGGCTGCATCCAACCGCACCGAAACAAAAAGCCTATGTTACGGAGTGTCTGGATAATCAGGCTGGCGTGGTGGTTGCCGCGACCGACTATATGCGACTATATGCTGAACAAATTCGCCCTTGGGTGAAAAATAGCTATACCGTGTTAGGCACAGATGGCTTTGGTCGCAGCGATACCCGTGAGCAGTTACGTAGTTTCTTTGAAGTGGATCGGCATCATATTGTCGTTGCCACATTAAATGCGTTGGCCGATCAGGGCGATATCAAACACGATGTGGTTGAAAAAGCTATTAAGCAATACGACATCAACGCAGACGCAGTCAACCCAGTTAAGGCGTAATCATGGCAGATTTAATTGAACTGAAAGTACCGGATATCGGTGACTTTGACGGTGTTGAAATCATTGAGGTACTGGTCGTCGAAGGTGACGAAATCAGTGCAGATCAGGAAGTCATCACCATCGAATCCGATAAGGCAATGATGGGCATTCCGGCGGAAATGGCCGGGGTGATTAAAACCCTGAAAGTCAAAGTCGGTGATAAAGTCAGCGAAGGCGACGTGATTGCCATGGTTGAAGCCAGCGGAGAAGCAAAAGCGCCAGAAAAACCCGCGGCACCAGCCATGTCAGAAGACAAAGAACCAGCTATACCTGTGACGCAGAAACCGGAGCCTGCCAATGCTGATGCTGAAGCAAAACCGGCTGCTGCAACTGTCGATGAAGCAGAAGCGATCCCCTATGCACCGGATAATAAATCCGGCTTAAAACGTGCTCATGCTTCGCCATCAGTACGAAGCTTTGCCCGCGAACTTGGCGTTAAACTGACCTCAGTGGTTGGCACCGGCGCCAAGGGCCGTATTACCAAAGAAGATGTCCAGCAGTATGTTAAAGGTGTGATGTCGGCACCGGCATCGGCGCCGGCTGCTCAGGGCAGTGCGATTCCACCTGTACCGGTGGTTAACTTCGAGCAGTTTGGCGAAGTCAGCAGTCAGGAACTGTCACGCATCAAGAAAATTTCCGGCAAACATTTACATGCCTGCTGGTTGAATATTCCCCATGTCACGCAGTTTGATGAAGCAGACATCACTGAGCTGGAACAATTCCGCAAAGAAAACAAAGATATGGCTGCTCAGAAAGGTGTCAATCTGACGCCGCTGGTATTCATTATGAAAGCGGTGGTGGCCTGCCTGAAACAATATCCGGAATTTAATGCCTCGCTCAGCGAAGACAAAGAAAGCCTGATTTATAAAAAGTATTACAACATCGGTGTGGCGGTGGATACGCCCAATGGTCTGATGGTACCGGTGATTAAAGATGTTGATAAAAAAGGCTTTCTGGAACTCGCCGGCGAGCTGGGCGAAATCAGCCAGCGTGCCCGGGATGGTGCATTAAGTGCCAAAGATATGCAGGGTGGGACCTTTTCGATCTCCAGTTTAGGCGGGATTGGCGGTCAGTTCTTTACGCCGATTGTTAATGCACCGGAAGTCGCTATCCTCGGTGTTAGCCGGCATCAGATGAAACCAGTCTGGAATGGTAAAGATTTTGTACCACGGCTGATGTTGCCATTGTCGATTTCCTATGACCATCGGGTAATTGATGGGGCGGCTGGTGCCCGGTTTACGGTGATGCTGAGTCAGATGCTGTCAGATATCCGGAAGGTATTGTTATGAGTTTGGTGGAAGTAAAAGTCCCCGATATTGGTGATTTTGATGCCGTTGAGATCATTGAGGTGCTGGTATCGGTTGGTGATGAAGTCACTGAAAATCAGGACATTATTACCCTTGAGTCGGATAAAGCGGCGATGGAAATCCCGTCTTCGGCTGCCGGTAAGGTTGCTGAA
>CAMPHB010000070.1 GCA_946885755.1 uncultured Methylophaga sp.
GCCGTTTAACGGCACGGTTCGGATGAGCTTTTTTCCGTCGATTCCCGGTGATACCGTGCGTTCGCAAATTCAGATGCACAAAGATGTCAGTTACGGTCGTACCCACGAAACCCTGCTGTTTCTCGAAAAAACCGCTTATCAGACCGATAAAAAACTGGCCGATGGTGCTGCTTCGGAGATTGCGAATTTACAGGTGCTTTCTGAAGCGGATCATTCCGGCGGTGTCACCGTCGAACTGGCAGAGAATGCACCTTATGATCTGGCCAGTTTCCGTAAAGCGTGGGAAACCGAAGTTGGTTTGCCGGAAGGTGTGCGCAGTCTGCGTATTCAAAGTTCGCGTCAATCAGATGATGCTCTGCGCGTCGAATTACGCAGTAATGATGACCGTGTGCTGACCTTGGCCGGTGAAGAAATGGCCGAATTATTACGGCCGCTGCCGGGTATCATCGGTCTTGAAGACAACTTACAGCCCGGTCAGCCGCAGTTACAACTCAAACTCAACCAGCAAGGCCGGGCATTGGGTCTGACCACCGATCAACTTGCGATTCAGATCCTGCAAGGATTCAGTGGTCAGGTGGTGCAACGCTATCAGCGCAACAGCGATGAAATCGAAGTTAAAGTGCGTTATCCGGAAGCGGATCGGCAAAACCCGGCGGATGTGCTGACATCAAGGGTCCGACTGGCCGATGGCACGGTGATGCCGCTGTCCAGCGTCGCTGATGTCGAATACAGTTTTACCCGCGACAGCATTACCCGCATTGATGGCAAACGTGCCGTATTTTTATCTGCTGATGTCGACAAGGATCAGCTATCGGTCACTGAACTGGTGGCCAGACTACAACGGGATGTGGTGCCGACACTGGAAGCTAAATATCCGGATCTGGATGTGTATTTTGCCGGTGAAGCCGAAGAACAACGGGAAACCGAAGCCAGTATGCTGCAGCTGTTTTTACTGGCGATGCTGGCCATTTATGCGCTGCTGGCGATTCCGCTGAAATCCTACAGTCAGCCGCTAATTATTATGACGGCGATCCCGTTTGGCATTGTCGGTGCCATTCTCGGTCACTGGATCAATGATCTATCGCTGGGCATATTGTCACTGAACGGCATCATTGCCCTCAGTGGTGTAGTGGTCAATGACAGTCTATTGCTGGCCGCCCGCTTTAATGAACTGAAACGCGATATGGCCGATATCCGTCAGGCGATTATTGATGCCGCGCGGGACCGGCTGCGTGCGGTATTACTGACCTCGTTTACGACGTTTGCCGGTCTGGTACCGTTACTGGGTGAAACCTCACGGCAAGCGCAGTTTTTGATCCCGGCTGCCGTGTCTCTGGCCTACGGTATTATGTTTGCGACCTTTATTACCCTGCTGCTGATCCCGATGTTGTTACTTATGCAACATGATTTACGGCAACGTTTGCCCGGCCGGCAGGATTTAACTTTGCCAGCACCGGTGCGGAGTTAAATATGTTGTCCGTATTATTAGTTGAAGATGATTTGGATCTGGCGCAGACCGTAGTCGATTATTTACAGCTCGAAGCTATCCAATGTGACCACGCCAGTAATGGTGCCGCCGGTCTGACTTTGCTGGCGCAGCATGATTATGATGTGCTGCTACTGGATCTGAATCTGCCGCGTATTGATGGCCTGACGGTGTGTGAAAGACTGCGCGCCGATGGCAAAGATCTGCCTGTGTTAATGCTCACCGCCCGTGATCAACTGGTCGATAAACAGGCTGGTTTTGCTGCCGGCACCGATGATTATCTGGTTAAACCGTTTGCCCTGGAAGAACTGGTGCTGCGTTTACAGGCTTTGTCACGACGCCGCAGTGGTCAGATGCAAAAATTGCAGCTCGCTGATTTACAGATGGATCTGAGCGCCCGCGAAGTCAGCCGCGGCGGACAGATCATTAAATTATCACCCATCGGCTGGCAATTACTGGAAGTCCTGTTACGCCATGCTCCGGATGCCGTCAGCCGACAGAAACTGCAAATGGCTGTCTGGGGTGATGAGGTGCCCGACAGTAACAGCCTGAAAGTCCATATGCACCATTTGCGTAAAGCCATCGACGGACCATTTGCAACGAATTTATTGCAGACCATTGTCGGTCATGGCTTTGCATTGCGGGTGAGTGATGAAACGTCCGCTTAGCCTGAAAAAACTGATTTCGCTGGCGTTTATCACGCTGGGGCTGGTCATTGTGATTGGCTACAGCCTGCTCAGCATGCATTTTTTTGTGCGTGGTATGGATAATATCGTCGCCGCCAGCATGGAAAATGCGGCACTGACGTTTATGGCCAGCAGCCGCGATTTCGATAACAGTGGCCGCGCTGATTTTCGTGGCAATCAGTTATCCGTTGACTGGCAGGGTCAGCCAAAAGCCATTCAGGATGCCTTTGACAGTGCCCCTGCTGAAGCTGCGGTATTAATCAAACACAATCCTGCCAGCTGGTTTCAGCGACCCGACCAAATGTATTTTGTCATGCAGGTGGCCGTTGATAATGACCGGATTTATATCAGCCGCACCGTCAGCGCTGACAGCGTGTCGACCATGGCTGGCCGTAATATGCAGGAAAGCCTGCATTTACTGCTGCTGTTCAGCGCATTGATTGCCATTACCATGATGGCGCTGGTGTGGCTGATTTTGCGGCATATTTCCCGGCCGGTCAGCGCCTTGGGTCAGTGGACCCGCGACCTCAGTGCCGACAAATTACAGCAACCGGTGCCGGATTTTCTGTATCCCGAACTCAATGATATGGCGCAGCTGATTCAGCGCAGTCTGTCATCGGTGCAACAAAGTCTGCAGCGGGAGCATCAGTTTTTGCGATATACCAGCCATGAACTGCGCACCCCTATCAGCGTCATTCGCAATAATATTGAGCTGTTGCATAAACTACAGGCACAGCCGCAACCGGCCAGTGCCAGTATGCGCAGGGATATCGCTGACCGTATCGACCGGGCCAGCCGTAATATGCATTATCTGACAGAAACACTGCTCTGGCTGAGCCGTGACAGCGACGACAAGCTTCCCAGCCAGACATTTTCACTGGATGTTTTATTACAACAGCTATGTGATGAAATGCGTTATCTGCTTAAGGACAAGCAGGTCGAAGTTGCCATAGAAACCGATGCGTTTCAGTGCACTACTTCCGAAATCGCCGCACGTATTGTACTCGGCAACCTGATTCGTAATGCCTTTCAGCATACCTGGGAAGGCAAGGTGCTGATAAAGCAGCAGGCAGCTAAAGTTCGCATCAGTAATCAGCAAATTGATCCACCGTCAGCCAGCAGCGCTGAAGCATCCGGCTTTGGTCTGGGGCTGCAATTGACTGCGCAACTGACGGCCAAACTCGGCTGGCCGTATCAGAATCAGGCCAGTTTACAGGGCCACGTAGTGACGTTGACTATTGTCAGTCAGCCGGTCGCGCCGTCAGGTAATGCAGATAAAACTGTTTAGCGGTGCGACCACTGTGACTGGCGCGGCTCATGGCAAATAAGCGCGCTGCCTCGTGTAATTGCTGACGATCAATATTTTTGTCGGTAAACAAAGCATCAACAATAGCAAAATAACTGTCCCAGCCGGCTGGATAAAATGACAGCCATAAGCCAAACCGATCCGATAAAGCCAGTTTATCTTCAAGGCTGTCGGTGTAATGCACTTCGCCATCCACCACTTTGCTGAGCTGATTTTCCGATTGTCGCTCCGGCAGCAAATGCCGGCGATTCGACGTGGCATAAATCCGTACATGATCCGGCGGCATTTCCAGCCCGCCTTCCAGCAGACTTTTCAGTGGTTTATAGCTGACATCAGCTTCTTCAAACGATAAATCATCACAAAAAATAATAAATTTAAACGGCCGGTCTTCCAGATCATCAAGAATATCCGGCAGCCAGTGTAAATCGTCTTTATCGAGCTGCAGCATCCGCAAACCAGCATCGGCAAACTCGTTGAGCAGCGCTTTAATGAGCGACGACTTTCCGGTACCACGACTGCCCCAGAGCAGCGCATGGTTGCTGGTTTCACCGTTTAAAAACCGGCGGGTATTGTCGAGCAGTGCCGCTTTTTGGTTTTCGATACCAATCAACTGCTGTAAGCGAATAGGGTCCAGCCGGCTGACCGCTTTTAACTTTTGGTTATTAGCCCGCCAGACAGCAGCATGAATATGGTGCCAGTCGAGATTATTCATAACTTACCTTTCTGCTTGTTGATGATGCGGCATTAAATGTATGGCATTCGCCAGCAGCGAAACACCTATCTGTTCACCGTTTTGCAGCGCATTACGACTGACCACATGCTCCGGCACATCCATTTGCAGCAGTGCATTATCGGCCGCCGGAATGGTCATCAGCACCGTGGTAATACCACGCAGCGTGATCATATCGTGAATAATACCGGTCAGCGGGTTTTCCTGCTGGCCCTGCGATGGCCGCCGCCGCTGATGTAATAAAACTTTACTCGGTGAAATCGTCCAGTGAACGCTGTCACCCGCCTGAAAATCACCGGTTGTTGTCACCGCCAGTTGCTGGTTATGCCAGTTTAAATATAAGTTGTCCCAGTCGCTTTCCAGCGATCCGGCAAACAGATTACGTACATCAACTTGCCGGGCAACAGCCAATGTTGCCGGCCGGTGTAATACCGCGTCTACCGGCCCCTGCTGCAAACTGTTGCCCTGGTGAATAACACACATTTCATCGGCCAGCATCGCTGCTTCATCCAAATCATGGGTGACCAGCACAATGGGCATCGCCAATTGCCGGCGCAGACTGTGTAATTCCAGATACAGTTTTCGCCGGGTCACTTTATCAACCGCTGAAAACGGTTCATCGAGCAATAAAACCTGTGGATCACGGGCCAGTGCCCGGGCCAAAGCCACGCGTTGTTGCTGTCCGCCGGATAATTGCCCGGGATAACGACTTGCCAAACCATGCAGATTGACCTGCTGTAACAAGTCATCAATCCGGGCATGATTGTTTTTTTGTGCTTCAGGTAAAGCAAGGCACAGGTTATCAGCCACCGATAAATGCGGAAATAATGCATAGTCCTGAAACACCATGCCCACCCGCCGTTGTTGTGGTGACAGATCAATTCCCTGTTGGCTGTCTAACCAGATACTGTCATGACATTTAATATGCCCTGACTGAGTCTTCAATAAACCAGCAATCGCCCTCAACACACTGGTTTTACCAGCGCCGGAGGGTCCGACTAACGCCAGTAACTGACCGGGCTCGCAGCTAAATTGCACCGCCAGCGGGATCGGCAAATCGTTTTGTAAATTAACCGTTAACATCAGATTTGTATCACACGGCGGTTAAAGCGATATACCAGCGTCACAGTCCCCAGCGCTATCATTAACAACACTATCGACATCTGCTGGGCTGCCTGTTGATCAAATGCCAGCACACTGTCGTAAATCGCAATCGACAAAGTGCGGGTTTCACCAGCGATATTGCCGCCGATCATCAGCACTACACCAAACTCACCTAAGGTATGGCAAAAGCTTAACACCAAGCCTGTGACGATGCCGGGCCAGGCCAGTGGCAGTTCGATCTTCAAAAACGTCTGCCAGCGCGACAGCCCACTACACCAGGCAGCTTCACGCAGCCCATAAGGGATTTGTTCCAGCGCCCGTAACATCGGTTGTACAGCAAACGGCAGACTGTAAATCAATGAGGCCAGCAACAGACCGTTAAATGAAAAAGCCAGCTGTGAACCGGTCAGCTGATAAAACCATTGCCCCATCACAGCATTCTGATCCATTGCGGTTAGCAAAAAATAGCCGAGCACGGTTGGCGGCAACACCAACGGCAGGACAATCAGCGCTTCAATCAGATATTTACCGGTAAAGTGCTGATGCGCCAGTCCCCGGGCGAGCAATAATCCTAGCGGCAGCAAAATACCGCTGGTCAATGCAGCCAGCAGCAGTGAAACCTGTAGCGCCTGCCAATCCATCGTTTTTACTCAGGCACCTTAAAACCATGTTCGGTAAAAAGCTGCCGGGCACGGTTATCCGACAAGAACCTGACAAAATCCTCTGCAGCATCGGTGGCACGTAACGTTAAAACCCCTTGTTGCGGCAGCATCACCGGCAATTTCAGAAAGCGGCCTTTACTTTGAATAGCGGGTTGAATGGCGTGGCTGAAAGGAATAAAACCCAGCGCCACATTACCGGTCAAAGTAAACTGGGTTAACTGACCGGCATTTTCTGCCTGCACCAGATAGGGCTCTGCCAGCGACCAGACACCCTGCTCCATCATGTACTGTTTGGCAGCAATACCATAAGGCGCATGCTGCGGATTGGCGATAGCAATTTTTTTGTCGGGTTTGGTTTGCAAATAGTGCTTTAAGCCTGCCAGATTAACATCCAGTTGTACGGGAGAATCATGTAAGGCAAATAACGCCAGCTGCGCATCGGCATAGGCAAACGGAGGATTTTTCGTTAAGGCCAACTCAATTAACGGTTTGATAAAACCTGCATTGGCCGATAAAAACAGCTGATATGGTGCGCCATGTTTTATTTGATTACTGATGGTGCCGGATGCCGCATAGGTCACAGCGATCTCATTGTCAGACTGTAAGTGATATTCGGCAATGATTTCCGGCAGCACATAACGCAAATTTGCTGCCGCTGCGATATGCACCGTTTCCGCAATAGCAGGCGCACTCAGCAGCCAAAACAATAAGCCATATAAAAAATTGCGCATTATCCAATGTCCGTATAAAAAAGCCCCGACTAGCGGGGCTTTTAAGTGTAGCTGAAAGTACAGACTAGCGGGAATTAAGCCTCGCT
>CAMPHB010000071.1 GCA_946885755.1 uncultured Methylophaga sp.
CTTGTTTCCAGTCAGCAGGTAATTCACCGGCCATACGACGTTTAAATTCTGCAGCCAGTTCAGGGTATTCTTTGGCGTAAGCATCGAATTTTTTATTCCACTCTGCTTCTGCCGCTGCGCCTTTGTCTTTGGCATTCCAGCCGGCATAGACATCTTCAGGAATAACAAATGGTTCGTATTCCCAACCCAGTTCTTTACGGGTCAGTGCAACTTCTTCTTCACCCAGCGCCGCACCATGGCAATCATGGCTGGCAGATTTGTTTGGTGAACCGAAACCAATGATGGTTTTGCAGCAAATCAAAGAAGGCTTGTCTTTAACTTTTTTGGCTTCTTCAATAGCTTTGTTAATCGCGTCAGCATCGTGACCGTCAACAGATTGGACGTGCCAGCCGTAAGCTTCAAAACGCTTAACGGTGTCATCGGTGTACCAGCCATCAATGTGACCGTCGATAGAAATATTGTTGTCATCCCAGAAAGCAATCAGGTTACCCAGACCCCAGGTACCGGCCAGAGCGCAAGATTCATGAGAGACACCTTCCATCAAGCAGCCATCGCCCATGAATACATAGGTGTGGTGATTAACAATGTCATGACCCGGACGGTTAAATTGATCCGCCATCAGTTTTTCTGCCATGGCAAAACCAACACCGTTGCTAATACCCTGACCCAATGGACCGGTGGTGGTTTCAACGCCTGGTGCATAACCATATTCCGGGTGACCGGCACACTTAGAATGCAACTGACGGAAGCTTTCCAGCTCTTTCATCGGCAGATCATAGCCGCTCAGATGCAACAATGAATAAACCAGCATAGAACCGTGGCCATTCGACAGAATGAAACGGTCACGATCAGCCCATTTCGGGTTGTTCGGGTTGTGTTTCATGTGGTCGTTCCACAACACTTCGGCGATATCCGCCATACCCATAGGCGCACCCGGGTGACCCGAATTCGCTTTTTGCACTGCGTCCATGCTGAGCGCACGGATCGCATTTGCTAAATGTCTGCGTGTAGCCATTATCTACGTTCTCCTGTTAAAAAAATTTATGCTGCCCGCCATTTGATCGAACAGCCCATGCTGGGGATTTGCGCGGCCGGTCCCTGCCCGGTGAGTGCCACTTGTTGCATAGCCTCAAATAAATCACGCCGCGCATCCGCCGGCGCAGCTTCTTTGCGGCTGGCGTCCAGACGGCCCCGGTATTGCAATTGCAAATCCTGGTTGTAACCGAAAAAATCCGGTGTGCAAACCGCGCCAAAGGCTTTGGCAACGTTTTGCGATTCATCATATAAATACGGAAAAGGAAACTGATTTTCCGCTGCGATGCGTTGCATATTATCGAAGGAATCTTCGGGATAATCTGCGACATCATTGGCCGAAATAGCAACGGTATTGATACCCAGCGCTTTTAAATCACGGCTATCGCGTACCAGTCGGTCTAAAACGGCTTGTACATACGGGCAATGGTTGCAGATAAACATCACCAACAGACCTTTGTCACCGCGGCATTTGTCCAATGTCCAAATCTCACCGTCAGTGCCCGGCAAAGCAAAATCAATTGCCGGTTTGCCAAATTCGCAAATTGGCGTTTGTGTGCTGACCATTCGCTTCCGCTCGTGTTATTTAAGTGTTTTTCAGGTGACCCGTTATCACTGAAAATCGCTTATCTGAATCCGCTTGCAACGCGGGATAGTACCAGAAAAAAGTTTTTTGGCGAAATGCTAAACAACGTAAAAAGTCATCGTCTGCCAACATAAACCTTTGTAAAATGCTGCGCAAATTCAGCAGCTTGCAAAGCGCTGGCCGAACTTGCTTGTGCACAACAGCCGGCCTGCCGCGCTTTTGTGAACACATTGCTTTATCCGCAAGGGTTGAGCGGCTACTATGTAACATTAATTTTTTCAGCAATCAGAGCCGCGCGTGCCCCGAAAATCTAACTCCAGACATTCCGCCAAAAACAGCCTGTTGCGACGTTTATTGCGCAGTAAATTGCTGCGCTGGATTTTGCTGATAGTGGTAGCCGTCAGCATCATCGGCTTATGGCAAACCGACCGGCATATCCGCGCCGAATTTGAAGGTAAACGCTGGGCACTGCCTGCCAAAGTATTTGCCCGTCCGCTGGAATTGTATGCCGGCGCGCCATTATCCATTAACGATCTGAAAATCGAGTTACAGGCGCTGGGGTATCAATTTACCAGCAGCGCCGACACTCCCGGACAAGCCAGTATCTCAGCTAGCCGGGCCGTCATCAATAGCCGTGGTTTTACCTTACCTGATGGCACGGAGCCGGCGCAGCAACTGGTGCTGGATTTTGCCGGCAACGAATTAAGCCAGTTGCGTAACAGCGCTGGTAGCGAGCTGACACTGGTCAGACTGGAGCCCGCGTTAATCGGTGGCATTTACCCACTGAATAATGAAGACCGGGATCTTATCCAGCTTAATGATGCGCCTGACGCACTGGTTGCGGCGCTGATAGCTATCGAAGATCAGGACTTTTACCGCCACTTTGGTATTTCCTTTAAAGGGATTGCCCGCGCCATGTGGGCCAATATCAAAGCAGGTGCTTTTGTACAGGGCGGCAGTACGCTGACCCAGCAGCTGATTAAAAACTTTTATCTGACCGCCGATCGCACCCTGCTGCGAAAGCTGATGGAAGTGCCGATGGCAGTTCTGCTGGAATACCACTACAGCAAAGATGAGATTCTTGAAGCCTATTTAAACGAAGTCTATCTGGGTCAGGATGGTAATCGTGCCATTCACGGTTTCGGTCTGGCCGCCAATTACTATTTTGCCCAGCCGTTGCAGGAACTTCGATTGCAACATCATGCCTTGCTGGCCGGCATGATCAAAGGTCCATCCTATTATGACCCGCGCCGTCATCCTGAACGCGCCAAACAACGCCGGGATCTGGTGCTGAAAGTGCTGCTGGATCAAGGCAAAATTACTGAAGCAGATTATTTACTGGCCGTGAATGCACCGCTGGGTGTGGTTGAAAAAGGCACGCTGACCAAAGAAGCCTATCCGGCCTACCTGGATCTGGTGAAACGCCAGTTACGTCAGGAATATGCTGATGAAGATTTAAACTCCGAAGGTCTGCAAATTTTCACCAGTCTGGACCCCATCAGCCAGCGTAAAGCTGAAACAGCGCTGACCACCACCATTGAACAACTGCAGCAGCAACACGGTGAAAAGCTGGCTGAATTACAGGGCAGTATGGTGGTCACCGATCCGCAAACCGGTGAAGTACTGGCCATTATCGGTGACCGACGCACCCGCTATCAGGGCTTTAACCGGGCGCTCGATGCCAAACGGCCAATGGGTTCACTGGTTAAACCGGCTGTTTTTTTAACGGCACTGGAAAATGGCTATACGCTGGCCACACCCGTAGATGACTCACCATATAGTCTGGAATTACCCAATGGCGATGTCTGGCAACCGGAGAATTTTGACCGGCAATATCACGATGATATTTTGCTGATTGATGCCCTGACACATTCTTACAATATCGCCACCGCCCGTTTAGGCATGACGCTTGGGCTGGATAAAGTTATCGGCACCTTAAAACGCCTCGGCGTCGAAAAGAACCTGCTACCGTATCCATCCTTGTTATTAGGGGCGCAAAGTCTGTCGACGCTGGAAATGGCGGCCATGTATCAGACCATCGCGGCCGGCGGTTTTCAGATCCCGCCCCGGGCGATCCGCAGTGTCAGTGATGCGGACGGCAATGCGCTATCGCGTTATCCATTTAAATTAAAACAGACGATTGCCGCCGAACCGGTATTTTTGTTGCAAACCGCCATGCAGGAAGTGATGCGAAGTGGTACCGGCCGTTATGCCACCAGTCAGTTACCCGCCGGTATTCGGGTCGCCGGCAAAACCGGCACCTCTGATGAACAGCGCGATAGTTGGTTTGCCGGCTACAGTGCCAACCGCCTGGCGGTAGTCTGGCTGGGTCTTGATAATAATCAGAGTCTGCCGTTTACCGGCTCAAGTGGTGCCCTGCCGGTATGGACGCGCTATATGGACAGTGAATCTTTACTGTCACTGAGCAATACACCACCCGGCAACATTGAGTATGCCTGGGTTAATCAGCAAACCGGCCGCTTAAGCGATCAGCGCTGTGAAAATGTCCGGCAATTGCCCTTTATGCAAGGCAGCGTGCCTGTTGAGCAGGCCGAATGTGTAAAAACCATTGAACAGCGTGATAATAACCCGGTACAACGTTCTATAGATTGGATAAAAGGCTGGTTTAACTAATGGCACAATGTATTAGCAAACTCAGGTTACTACTGACGCTTTTGGCGCTGGCAGGATTAACCGCCTGTAGCATGTCACCGGTATATGCACCGCCTGTGGAAAGCCGCACCGAACCACCTGCCGAAAAACAGTCTGAAGCATCAGCTGAAACTGATGAACCTGAGCCGGCACCTGAAGCCGCGCAGGCCAGCGGTATTGGCGACGAACCTGAAGCGGTGGAAGATGATACGACACCGCCACCGGCAACACCTTTTCGCTCCAAACCAGCGGTGATTGCGTTGATGGGCAGTGCCCGCGCCGCGCAGCGCAGCGGTGATTTACAGTCCGCACAAAATGATTTGCAAAGAGCGCAGCGTATTGCACCGCGCGATCCGAACATTTATTTTGAATTAGCCGACACGCATTACCAGATGCAGGACTATCCGCTGGCAGAGCAGGTGGCACTGAAAGGTGTCTCGCTTGCCGGGCAAGACAGAGGGTTATTACGCAAATTCTGGCTGCTGATCAGTGAGATCCGTTACGCCAGCGGCAACAATACCGGCGGCCAACAGGCCGCACAGCAGGCTGATCAGTATTAGGGCTTAACCCCGCAGATCCAGCACATCCTGCATATCGAATAAACCGGTTGGTTTGGCGGCAAGCCAGCTGGCGGCGCGCATCGCACCATAAGCAAAAGTCATCCGGCTGGAGGCTTTGTGGGTAATTTCCAGCCGCTCGCCTTCGGCAGCAAACAACACAGTGTGGTCACCCACCACATCACCGGCGCGTACCGTGGCAAAACCGATGGTGTTGCGATCCCGCTCACCGGTACGGCCTTCACGGCCATATATCGCACATTGTTTCAGATCACGGCCCAGCGCATCTGCTACCACCTCACCCATGCGCAGCGCTGTACCAGACGGCGCATCAACTTTGTGACGGTGATGGGCTTCGATAATTTCAATATCGACACTGTCACCCAACACGCGTGCCGCTAAATCCAGCAGTTTCAGCGACAAATTAACGCCGACACTCATATTCGGCGCCAGAATTGTCGCGATCTGCTGAGACGTGGCCTCAATAGTTTGCTTTTGTGCGGCGTCAAAGCCGGTAGTGCCTATAATCGGCCGGCATTGGTTTTGAGCGCAATAGGGCAGCAGTGCCAATGTCACTTCCGGTAGCGTAAAGTCGATAATAATGTCGGAAACATTGGTAGCTTCGGCTACATCAGAACTGACAACAACGCCCAGTTTACCAACACCTGCCAGTTCACCGGCATCCACACCAATCAGGCTGGAATCGGCGCGATCAATTGCTGCCGATAACTGCAAACCATCGGTTTCACTGACAGCCTGAATCAGGCAACGGCCCATACGGCCGGCAGCTCCGTTAATGGCAACTTGAATAGCCATAAATTTTCCTCATCTGGCCACAACCGGCCTTAAATTTCGTCACACTGTGCGAATATAAAAATGTAGGTTGGATTGAGGTACGAAATCCAACCTACATTGTTTATTTGCAGTGGAAAGTATCCCGATCCCGGCGCTTAACCGCAAGCGGCGACCTACTCAAAAAAGCGTTTGACTGCATCCAGCCAGGATTCATGCTTCGGATTATGAGTGCCGCCGGTGCCTTCCAGTGTCGCTGCGAATTCTTCCAGCAATTCTTTCTGACGTTTGGATAATTTCACCGGCGTTTCCACAATCACCCGGCACATCAGGTCGCCGGTGACGCCACTGCGAACGGATTTAACACCTTTGTTTTTCAGACGGAATTGCTGACCGGTCTGGGTACCTTCAGGAATTTTCAATACCGCTTTGCCTTCCAGCGTTGGCACTTCCAGATCACCACCCAACGTGGCAATAACGAAATTCAGCGGCACATCACAGAACAGATTATTACCATCACGGGTAAACACATCATGACGTTTAACCGACACCTCAACATACAGATCACCGGCGGGTGCACCGCGGGTGCCTGCTTCGCCCTCGCCACTCAGACGGATCCGGTCACCGGTATCTACGCCGGCCGGGACTTTAACCGACAGCGTTTTGTGCTCCTGCACCATCCCTTCACCATGACAGTCACCGCATGGCTCCTGAATCATCTTGCCGGTACCCCGGCAATGCGGACAGGCTTGCTGAACGGTGAAAAAGCCCTGCTGAATGCGCACCTGACCATGACCACCACAAGTGGTACATGTGACCGGTTGGGTCCCTTTTTTGGCGCCGCTACCGTCACAGGTTTCGCATTCCACATGCACCGGAATACGGATTTTGGCGGTGGTACCGGATACCGCTTCTTCCAGCGTTAAGTCCAGTCGGTAACGTAAATCGGCGCCACGAAAGCTTTGTGCGCCACCACCGCCACCAAAAATATCGTTGAAGACATCGCCAAAAATATCACTGAAACCGCCAGCACCGCCGCGGAAGCCACCGCCTCCGGCACTGCCATCCACACCGGCATGACCAAACTGATCAAAAGCGGCGCGCTTCTGGTTATCCGCCAAAACCTCGTAGGCTGCTTTAGCT
>CAMPHB010000072.1 GCA_946885755.1 uncultured Methylophaga sp.
CTCAAACCCGGCGGCAAGCTGTCGGCTTCAATGTCAGTAAAAAAGCCAGCTTTGTATTCGCGACCGGTAATCGCTTCTAATTGTTGTGTTTGCGTTTGTTCAGTCATGATGACCACCATCCTGTAACGTAACTTGTGCCGCCTTTAAAGACGGATAAAACTGTATGGGCTGCACATCGCTGATTGCCTGTGGCACCGTCATATTAGCGAGCTTCACTTCATCCAAAGCGTGAAAAACCGCATTATTTATTTGTGTCCAATTGGTTTGAACCGCACAGTGCGTTTCCTGCTCGCAGTGACTGTGATCGCTGACACATTCCGTCAGCGCAATCGGACCTTCAATTGCCGTAATAATTTCGGCCACTGAAATTTGCTGTGGATCACGGCTCAGACTGTAACCGCCCTGCGCGCCGCGCTCAGAATTCAGTAAACCACCAGCCGATAAAGCTTTTAACACCTTACGTACTGTCGGCAGTGGCACTTGTACTGAATCAGCCAGCGTATGAGCGCTATGTTGCAGTTGCCGGTTGGCCGCAAGATAACTCATCAGCACGATGCCGTAATCTGTTAGTTTTCCCATGCGCAGCATATGTTGCCCTCCAATTGGTACCATTATAGTATCAATTCACTGAATAACCAAGTGGAATACTCAGTTATTGCCATCGACACAGTCACTGAAAGCATCAGAAAAATATGCGACAATCCTTGGCCGTGA
This sequence comes from uncultured Methylophaga sp., assembly GCA_946885755.1. The sequence goes on from CAMPHB010000072.1 coordinate 715, forward strand.
ACTTAGCCGTCAATACGATTACTAACTGTCGCAAGCTTTTATTCTTATTAATTTTGAGAGTTATCAGACAATGAAATTAAAATTTATCGCTTTTTTACCCTTGTTATTCGGAGCAAATGTAATGGCCCAAGCCACCCTCGATTCAGATCAGCAGAAACTCAGCTATATTTTTGGTATTCAAGTCGGACAAAATATGAAGTCTGAAGGTGTGGATTTGGATATTGATGCGTTTGCTGCCGGCGTACAGGACATGCTGGATGGTAAACAACCTCAGTTAGATCAAGCGACAGCCGAAAAAGTTATCAGCGAGTTCCAGCAACAGAAATCTCAGGAACTGGCTGAAGTCATGAACAAGAAACAGGCTGAATCTAAAGCTTTCATGGAAGAAAACGCCAAAAATCCGGGCGTAAAAACCACAGAAAGCGGTCTGCAATACGAGATCATTAAAGAAGGTGACGGCGCGACACCAAGCGCTGACGACAAAGTTATCGCCCATTACGAAGGCACTTTAATCGACGGCACTAAATTTGACAGTTCTTATGACCGTGGTGAACCAGCCACTTTCCCGGTTAACGGCGTTATCAAAGGCTGGCAGGAAGCGCTGCAAATGATGAAAGAAGGTGGTAAGTGGCGTGTAGTCATTCCTGGCAGTCTGGCTTATGGCCCACAAGGCGCTGGTGATAAAATCGGTCCAAACGAGACACTGGTATTTACTATTGAACTGATTGCCATCACTGAATAATGTTTAGTCTCCGCCCCAAAAAACCCCCCCGCTCCGGCCGGGCGGTATTTTTATGCCCGTAATAAATTCTGTAACTGCTGCCAGTCAAAATACGGTCCGGGATCCGTTTTGCGGCCCGGCGCAATATGCTCATGGCCAATGATCCTTTCGGCAGAAAGCTTTGGATAAGTTGCTATCAAAAGTTTAATCACTGTCACCAACTGCTGATATTGAACAGATTCAAACGGCGAAAAATCATCACCTTCCAGTTCAATACCAATGGTGAAATCATTACAGCGTTCACGGTCATCCCAGCAGGACTGGCCAGCATGCCAGGCACGCTGATGAAACGGCACAAACTGCTGAATCTCGCCATCACGGCGAATCAACAAATGCGACGAAACCTTTAAACCAGCAATTTCTGCAAAGTACGGATGGGCATTTATATCCAGCCGGTTTAAAAATAAATCGGCAATCCATGGCCCGCCAAACTGTCCCGGCGGCAGGCTGATATTGTGGATCACAATACCGCTGATATCCTCCGGATCCGGCCGTTCATCACAATTGGGCGATGTTAATTGGCTTGCTGTTGTTAAACAGCCGCTGATATTGTCTATTTTCACCCGAGCCCCGGTAGATAAATTGCCTGCTGATAGATTATCAAACGCCAAGCGGTTACCCTATTTTGATTTGCCAAGAAATTATCATGACCATGACCAACCCTATTCCCGCTGAGTTTATTCAATCACAAGTCAAACTGGCACTGCTTGAAGATATCGGTCAGCAGGATTTGACTGCGGATTTAATTCCCGAAACAACTCAGGCAACAGCACGTTTGCTTTGCCGTGACAACGGCGTGCTGTGCGGCAGTGACTGGTTTACCAGTGTCTTTAAACAGCTGGATCCGTCCATAATGATAGATTGGTACAAATATGATGGCGACCCGTTAGTTGCCAATGATGTTATCTGCGAAATTACCGGCAGTGCCCGACATATTCTGACCGGTGAACGTACCGCACTGAATTTTTTGCAAACGCTGTCCGCCACGGCCAGTCTGACCAGCCGTTATGCCTCAAAATTACAAGGTTTATCGGTGGATCTGCTCGATACTCGTAAAACCCTGCCCGGTTACCGGATGGCACAGAAATATGCGGTGCGTTGCGGCGGCGGTGTTAATCACCGGTTTGGTTTATTTGATGCCATTTTGATTAAGGAAAATCATATTCAGGCGGCCGGCAGTATTGCCGCTGCCGTGCAACAAGCGCGGACACTGCATCCGACGGTATCAATTGAAGTTGAGGTGGAAAACCTGGATGAACTTCAGCAGGCGCTGACCGCACAGGCTGATATTATTTTGCTCGATAACTTTTCGCTTAACGATTTAAGACAAGCCGTGGCAATTAACAAAGGCCAGACACAACTTGAAGCTTCCGGCGGCATCAGCCTCAATAATATCCGGCAAATTGCCGAAACCGGTGTGGATCGGATTTCAGTCGGTGCACTGACCAAAGACATTCAGGCGCTGGACTTATCGCTGCGCTTTGTCTGATTATTCCCAGCCAATTTGCCATATTTCTTCATTAGCTTCGTGAATGTTGCCATTGGCGACATTGATTTCGACTTTCATTTCGCGGCCATCAGCTATATCGATATCGAATTCGTAAACGGCTGTGCCATCAGCTTCAACTTCATATTCGACTTCACGGATATGGCCGGGATAATTTTCCAGAACGATTTTACGGGCGGCTTTTTCACCAACTTTAACGTTGGCTTTAAATAGCGGATCGTTAGGATTTTGTACTTCACGTTCAACTTCCCAGATTTCGCCGCTGGCCTGAACACATTCTATATCCCAATCCCGGCCGTCGTTACCACGCACATCAAATTCATAGATTTGCATACCGGTTTCATTTTTCTTTTCAACTTTGATGATCTGGCCCGGCTGCTGCTTTAGCACTTGTTGCATACAGATTTCGAAGCTATCGGTCACCTTATCCATGGTTTCTGCCTGTACCGGCAAAATCGCCAGTAAGCCCATTAAAATCTGCTGCATATTGATTCCTGCCTAAATTTATAACCTGTCTATAAAAAAGAGGCCGCTTGTAGCGGCCTCTTAAGTCGTTTGCTTCTTAAAGCGTCAGCTTAAAGCCAACCCAGCCGGCTCGGGGCGAACTGGCACCGACAAAGCGTGGGTCTTCAAAATCAAAACCCGGTGCTTCATCAGGTTCACCATACAAACCAAAGGTGTTGTATTCGCTGTCAAAGACATTATCGACCTTGGCGAAGAACTGCAGGTTTTTAGTCGCCTGATAACGACCATGCAGATTCATAACCTTGTAGTGGCTGATTTTCTTATCCACATTGGCTTCATCACCCCGGAAATATTGGCTTGAGGCATAAGATGCGGTAAAGCCCAGCGATAACTTGTCGGTAAATGCGTAATCCGCACCAATCTTGAAGTTATGTGCCGGAATACTTGGCAGGCGATCACCTTCTTCAACTGTGAAGGTGGTGACTTCATCGTCCACTTCCCGGGCGTATTGGAACTCATCTTCAAACGTGGCACGAATATAAGAATAGTTAGCAAACCAGTTTAAGCGGTCATGTGAACCAAATAAGCCTAATTCGATACCAGCGCGGGCCGTTTTATCAATATTGTCAAAGATACCTACGTTGAGACGTGGGTCATCAACGTCATCTTCAACCGCCGGGAAGAAGAACAAGTCATCTTTCAGCTCGGTATAGAAAACGCCGGCATTCCAGCCAATAGCGCCTTCCTGGCCTCGCAAACCAGCTTCAATTGTACGGGCAATAACATCTTCCAACGGTGGATCCGCCAGAAAAGAGTTAGGTAATGCACAAGGATTATCAGGTTCTGAGCAGGTCAGCTCTGATGGGGTCGGTGCACGATTAGACTCACTGTAGCTACCATAGGCCGTCATATTTTCTTGTAAGGCGTATGTCAGGCCTACCGAGGGGTTAAAGCGTTTGAAATTATGGGTATTACCACTTTCATTCAAATCTTGTGATCCGCCGCCACTGGTGCCTGAAATATCAATCGCAATCCAGTTATAACGACCAGCCACTGTCAAATCCAATCGCTCGGTCAGTGAATGGGTATTGGTGAAGAACACACTATAAGTATCGGTCTCGATATTACCGTCAACAATAGTGTCATCAATAATCACACCTGTTCCATCAGTACCACGGGTGGATGTGAAGCGGGCAATTTCTGATTGTGAACTGTAATCCACATCAGAACGATCATAGCCGGCACCGACTATCAGCTGATTTTCACGACCAAACAATGGTTGCAGGAAGGTACTTTGCAGGCTGAAACCATAGCTGTCCTGCTCTGTTTCGCTGGTGTTATTTAAAGCAACAAAGTCGCCATCCATAAAACCAAACTGTGTACCGTCGGCAAGCACATCACCATCATCATTTTCGATGTTGCCGCCATTAACTTCGAGTTCCGAACCATCACCGTTAAAGGTGCTGCGATCACTTTGACGATAGTAGCTATTGGCCGACAGCATTACATCATCTCTGATCCAGTGTGAACCGTTGAGGCCAAACTGACGCAGTTCATTCTGAGTGTTGTCTGGGTGAGTAAATACCGCTTCGCGATCCATTGCAACCAGCTCAATTGGTGAAGCACCGTTACCGTTCAGATCGCTGTCAACACCGAGGAAGGTAAAGTCCAGCGTTGAGTCTTCATCAGCATAACTGAGTTTGGTAAACAATTGCTCAACCCGTGATGGTGAAAAATCCCGCCAGCCATCTTCTTTAGTAATCGAACCGGTGACGTAGTAAGCCAGATTGCCATCGCTGCCACCGCTTTCGATAGTGCCTGAATCACGGTTAAAAGAGCCGGTATAGGCTTCTAGGCTATGGCCTGGGTTACGGAAACCGTCTTTGGTTTCAATCGACAGTGCGCCGCCCAGCGTATTTAGACCAAATACCGGATTAGAACCCGGAATCAAATTCATGTTGGCAATTGCGGCTTCCGGGATCAACTCAAAGTTAATCGCATCACCAAACGGCTCGTTCACCCGGATACCATCCATATACACCGACAGGCCCTGCGCATTACCAACCAGCGGTGACGCGGTAAAACCACGGTATTTAAGATCCGGCTGGAATGGATTATTTTGTGCGCTGTTAAGGCTGATACTGCCAAAGTTTTTGTTCAAAAAGTCAGAAATATCCAGTCCCTGTGAACGCTCAATATCATCGGCATCTGCCGACTGGACATTGGCAGCAATTTTATCTGCTTCAAGGCCCACCCCACCGATTGGTGTCGTACCAATAACTTCAATATCGCTCAGTTCGACATTGTCTTCTTCGGCGTGCGCAACCATTGAGGCTCCCAACGCAGTCAGCAATAACGCAGGCAACAACCGGCGCCGATAGGGTATAGCCATTTTATTCTCCCAGATTTATATATTTATTTTTAAGCTTTCTATGAAGCTGTCTGGGATGCTAGCACGCAGTTTTCCCGATGGAATTAGGAAAAAATCCTAGTTTTCCCGAAAAGCGCTATCGTCTTGATTTTACTGGCTTAGAACCATGACAACTGGCCGTGTAATTTGACCACTTCACCAATGATTAATAAAGTCGGTGCGACAGGTTGTTCACGTTCCGCCAGCGCCGGCAAATCAGCAATATTTGAGGTCCATACTTTCTGGTTTTCGGTTGTCCCCTGCTGCACCAGCGCCGCCGGCATATCAGCTGACATACCGTGCTTTTGTAATTGCATACTGAGTTCAGGCAAACCGGCAAGTCCCATGTAAACTACCAGCGTTTGTCTTGGTTGCACCAGGGCCTGCCAGTTTAAATCCAATGCACCTTCTTTTAACTGGCCGGTGACAAACACGCAGCTTTGGGAATAATCACGATGAGTCAGCGGAATCCCGGCATAACAGGCGCAGCCCGATGCTGCGGTAATGCCCGGCACCACCTGACAGGGAATTTTTTCATCGGCCAAAGTGGCTATTTCTTCGCCGCCACGGCCAAAAATAAACGGATCGCCACCTTTTAATCGCAGTACCCGCTTGCCCTGTTTAGCGTGTTCCAGCAGCAGCTGGTTAATTTCATCCTGACGTTTGAAATGCCAGCTGCGCTGTTTGCCAACATAGACCAAATCAGCTTCTTTGCGCACCAGCGCCAAAACTTCCTTACTGACCAGCCGGTCATAAAACACCACATCAGCCTGTTGCATTAAACGCAGTGCTTTAAAGGTCAGCAAATCTGGATCGCCGGGTCCGGCACCCACCAGATAAACTTCACCTTGTTTCAGG
>CAMPHB010000073.1 GCA_946885755.1 uncultured Methylophaga sp.
CAGCAAATTTTGCCAGATGGTCATCGGCATCCAGATACCAGATATCACCACGCTGACTCAGACTGGTTAGTGGTAACTGCCATAAACCATCGCGTTCACTGCCGGCCAGTGTGGCTTTAACAAAGGTGCCGGGATTCAGCGGTGGTTGTTGATCCAGCGGTTTTTCAACACCAATAATTAAAGAACGCTGCCGGGTGGTGCCATCCAGATGTTGTTCACTACGCAGTACCTGGCCCAGCCATTGGTCATTACCTTCTACAGCTTGCAGCTGCACTGGCCATTGGGTTGCCAGCATCTGGCTGGTCGCCGGCAGGCTTTGCCATTCACGCTCTGACAAAGCCACCGAGACTTCAATTAAATCTGTGCAGTATAACGTTGCGATCTGCGTACCGGTTTGCACAAAACTGCCCGGTGAAATATCGCGACTGACCACCAATGCATCAAATGGCGCTTTGATTTGGGTAAATTGCAGATCTTTTTCGGCGCTTTGTAATTGGGCGCGGGCATTGTCAACGGCTGCCTGCGCCTGAGCCAGTTGTGGTTTACGCAGTACCAAATCATCGGGTTCACCGGCAAGCCCCGATGCCTGCCATTCTGCAGCGGCCTGAAGGCCCTGACGTTGTTCCTGAATTAACAGTAACTCAGCTTCGGCCAGTTGCTGTTTTGCCTCGGCCACCGCTGCCCGATAATCACTGTTTTCAAGCGTTGCCAGCGTGGTGCCTTTGGTAACCCGCAAACCGGTTTCAAAGGCTTCTGAAGTGCTTTCGACCTGACCGGCGACCTGCGCACTGAGCAACACATTAAAATGGGGGGTGGCGGCGCCAAACGCACTGATACTGGCCTGATAACGACCCGCTTTGACATTAACCACCGACACATCCGGGCGGATCACAGGCACCTCGCGCTTGATGATCGGCCGGTTGGCATACTCAGCCATCATTTGCCGACTCAGCAAAAAAATAATGGCCAGAATGATGGCCGCCGCGATAAAAGCCAGCCACTGAATTCGCCGCGTCATGCGTTGATCTCCATACCAAGCGCCAGGCCCAGATTGATACGATTCAGCAACCGCTGATATATCAGATCATCCCGTTGCGCTTTCAAGTCAAAATTTTGCTGTTGCACGGTCAGTAAGTCGAGAATGGTCCTCAGACCACTCTGATAGCCTGCCTGATATTGCTGTAAATTGTTTTCGGCACTGGCCAGCGCTGTTTCGACTGATTGTTGCTGACTTTGTAACGCCTGCTCAAAACTCAGCGCCTGTTCAATTTCAGTCACCGCCGTCAGCAATTGATCGCGGTAATCCTGATAAGCAATTGCCGTTTGCAACTCGTTAATTTCGGCGGTGGCTTTGCGCTGACCACCTTCATACAGCGGTGCCGTTAATTGACCCAGTAAAGACCAGGCCGGTGCGGCAAATAATGCGGCGCGTGGTGAGCGGGCGACATCCTGCAAAATCGCCTGAAAATCGAGACGCGGCAGTAAATCTTTATAAGCCGCATCGGTTCGCAATTCAGCAGCGCTGATGGCAACGTAAGCGGCGCGCAGATCCGGCCGGCGACTTAAGGTTTGTTCGGGTAAATCCGCAATGGGCAGTAATACCGCCGGATAGGTTTCCGGCACTTCATCGAGTGATGGCAGCTGGGTCTGACCCAAAAGCGTACGCAGCAGTAAATGCTGCTGACGCTGATTTTCCTGTAATGCCGTTAAGCGCGCCTCAGAGCTTGCCACCGCGCTGCGGGCACTGTCCAGATCTTCCAACAAGCCCAGTCCCAGTTGATAACGTTCCAGAATAAAGCTTTCGGTTTGTTGCAGACTTTGTAAACGCTGCTGCTCAATATCACTGGCACGCTGCTGGGCGATCAAGGTCAGCCAGCTTTTAATGACCTCGGCGGCCAGCGTGTCACGCGCTGATTGCAATAGCAGGGTTTGTTGCTGGATGTCCTGCTGCGCAGCCGTTTCCAGATCATCAAGTTGTCCCCACAAATCAGCCTGCCAGCTGACGCTGAGATCACTGTTAAAGGTGGTGTCACTATCCTCACTGCGGCTTGCACCAAATCCAGCACTGACTGCGGGCAGCGAGGCGGCTTCGCTGATAGTCAATTGTTTTTCGAGAATTTGCAGCGTCAGCAGGGTTTGCTGCAGGCCGGGATTATTTTCAAGCGCTGCATCCACCAGCGGCATCACAGCAGGGGCTTCAATCAAGTCATTTAAATTGCTGACGGCGACCGCATCAGCTGAATTCTGCCATGGTGAGACTGTAGCCGACTCAGCATCAATTTGTTGCTGATAATCCGGTTGTGACGGACTGACACTACAACCGCTGACCCACAGCACCATCATTAGGCCGGAATAAAAAGTCGATCTTGATATGTGCACTGCTGGCATTCTCCCTCGGGATCAATGAATCCTGATTGATGACATTAAGCACTGTCAGGTTAAAGCCCGGTTAAGGCGACAGACTTTTTGCTTTGGCCCAGAAATCTGCCTGTATCAGCCATTTCAGAAATAAGCCAAAAAGCGCGCACAAGCTCATGACCAGGACCATCGGCAGCGGACTGCCGTCACTGAGGGTGGTTACCAGCCAGCCGCTGGCCGCACCGGTCATAAAACCACAGGCGCCCAATAGGGCCGTGGCGGTTGCGGCGCTATACGGAAAATATTCCACGGTGCTGGCAATAGCATTGGCAACGGTCAGGCCTTGAAAGCCGATAAACAGCATAATACCGGCCACCAACAACTCTAATTGCGGCGTGTCGCTTAACAGCACATAACTCAGCAGTAACAGACCAATCAATAACTGTAGCAACTGTCCGATAGTCAGCAGGCTGGCCGGCGGCTGATAACGCAGCAGGCGCATATTAAGCCGGTTAAAAGCCACCATTACCAGCACATTGGCGCCGAATAAAAACGGGTACAGGGTTTCACTGACGCCGAAATAGCCCATGTAAACCGAAGGTGAGGCGGTAATAAAGGTAAATAAGCCGCCAAATGAAAAACATTGCGCCGCCAGAAATCCCATTGCCTGACGATGGCTTAAAACCGAGTCTTAACGTTTCAGCGCTCTGGGTTTGTCTGCAATATATTGATGGGTTTCCGGTAAATAACGATATAACAGCCAGCCCAGCAGCAGGGCGTACACCAGCAAAAAGCCAAAAATAAACCGCCAGCCAGCGAGGTGCAGTAACAGCATGCCAATCATCGGTGCCAGCAATGGCGCGACCATCATGATAATCGCCATTTGTGATAAATGTCGGGCACTGTCGCGGCCGCTGCTGATATCCCGGATCACCGCTGACGAGTTGACAATCGCCAGCCCGCCACCTATCGCCTGAACCAGCCGCCATAACCAGATGGCTTCGATGGTTTGACTGAAAATGATGCCGGCACTGCCAATGCTGAACAGGCTGATGCCGCTGAAAATAATCCGCCGCCGGCCAAAATGATCCGACAGCGGCCCGCCAATAATTTGGCCGATAGCAAAGCCGCCGAGAAATAAACTCAGTGATAATTCAACATCATGGATGGGGATATGCAGCTGTTTTGCCATCGCCGGCATCGCCGGTAAATAGGCATCAATCGCCAGCGGCGCCATGGCAGTTAAGGCGGCCAGCATTAAAATCAGCAGATTTACTTGTCTGGATGACAGGGCCATGCGGCGATTCCATTCTGGCCGCTGTGCTCAGCCGGCATTAGGAAGTAACAGTTGCGTTAGACAGGCGCTGGTTACCAAGTTCCCGCATATCAATACCGCTCGGATGCTGAAACACCCGCAAGCCGAATTCCGGCAAAATCGCCAGTAAATGATCAAAAATATCAGAAGCAATGCCTTCGTATTCGACCCATTCAATGGTGTTGGTAAAGCAATAAATTTCCAGCGGCAGGCCATCAGCTGTCGGTGACAGTTGCCGTGACATCAGGGTTAAATCCTGACGCACCGGCGGATGGTGTTTTAAATACTGGCTGACATAGGCCCGAAAGCAGCCGATATTGGTCACTCGGCGGGTATTAACCGGCTCTTTGCCCCATTCTTCCAGCTTATGGTTCCAGGCATCAATATCGCTTTGCTTATCGGTCAAATACTGGCTGAGCAGGTTAAAACGGTGCAGTTTTTGTTTTTCTTCGTTATTCAGAAAATGAATGGACTGCTGGTCAATCAGCACACTGCGTTTAATACGGCGGCCACCGGTTTCTTTCATGCCGCGCCAGTTTTTAAATGGATCAGTAAGAAACCGTTTGGTCGGGATCACGCTGATGGTTTTATCCCAGTTCTGCACTTTGACGGTATGCAGCGCAATATCAATGACATCCCCGTCGGCATTGAGCTGCGGCATTTCAATCCAGTCGCCTACGCGTATCAGATCATTGGAACTGATTTGCACACTGGCGACCAGCGACAACAACGTGTCCTGAAAAATCAGCAGTAACACTGCCGCCATGGCACCTAAACCGGATAATAAAATCAGCGGTGAACGATCAATTAGCGATGCGATCACCAGGATCGTAGCAATGGCAAACACCACGATTTTGACCACCTGAATATAGCCTTTAATCGGTTTTAAATGCGCATCTGGACGTTTTTCATAGGCGCTGTTAACGACGGTCAGCAAATTGCTGATTGCCAGCGCAATGGTCAGCACAATAAAAGCGCTGCTGACATTCTGTACCACGGTGATAATAAAAGCCGGCAGACCGGGCACCAGATTGACACCCAGCGACAAAATAACCGCCGGCACAATGTTGGCCAGCCGGGCAATAAACGGTGAGTCGGCAATACTGCTTTGTTTATTGATCGCGGTGGTGCGCAGCAATTTATAAATACCGCGCACCAGAATGCGCTTAACGATCCAGTTGGCGATCCAGGCAACCAAAATCAGCATGGTCACCCCAACCAGTGTTGATAGCTGCGGATAGGTTTGTAGCTGCGCCAGCAGTTGCTGATAAACGTCCATAAAATCCAGAAAGTGATATTTTAAAGTGGTGATTGTATCAGCAGATTGACGCTGCCAATGCAGGCAAAAACCATTGCAAATTGAGCCTGCAACAGGTTTCGGGCTAAAATACGCGGCCAAACAGGTCAATTACACTTAAAAATGACTCCACCCTAGCGTTACTGCCAAAGCTGGCTCCCCTTCATAAATCGCTGTTATTCAGGCGATACACTGTGCCTCAAAACGGCGCAAATCCCGTATCAAAATAAAATTAGGAACTGTCTATGCTGCAAACGCTGAAACGCGATTGGCTGAGTAATGTCCGTGCTGATCTCATCGCCGGTCTGGTCGTTGCTCTGGCGCTGATTCCCGAGGCCATTGCTTTCTCTATCATCGCTGGCGTCGACCCAAAAGTCGGTTTATATGCGTCTTTTTGTATTGCTGTGATTATTGCCTTCGTCGGTGGCCGGCCGGGCATGATCTCAGCGGCGACTGGTGCCATGGCGTTGCTGATGATTACACTGGTTAAAGAGCATGGCCTTGAATATTTGCTGGCGGCGACGTTATTTACCGGTGTGTTACAAATTGCTGCCGGCTATTTCAAACTCGGTGACCTGATGCGCTTTGTCTCGCGTTCGGTGGTCACCGGTTTTGTTAACGCGCTGGCGATCTTGATATTTATGGCGCAACTACCGGAACTGACCAATGTCACCTGGCATGTCTATGCCATGACCGCCGCCGGACTGGGCATCATTTATTTATTCCCGTATGTACCCAAAGTCGGCAAGTTACTGCCATCACCACTGGTGACCATCATCGTTTTGACATTGGTGGCCGTCTTCTTGGATCTGGAGATTCGCACAGTTGGCGATATGGGCGAACTACCGGACACCTTGCCGATTTTCCTGTGGCCGGATGTACCGCTTAACTTTGCAACGCTGGCGATTATCTTCCCATATTCCGTTGCGCTGGCCGTAGTCGGTCTGCTGGAGTCAATGATGACAGCGACCATTGTTGACGATCTGACTGATACCAGCAGTGATAAAAATCGTGAATGTAAAGGGCAGGGCATCGCCAACATCGGTTCAGGTCTGCTTGGCGGTATGGCAGGCTGTGCAATGATTGGGCAGTCGGTGATTAACGTTAAATCCGGTGGCCGCGGGCGTTTATCGACTTTGTCGGCCGGCGTTTTTCTGATTCTGATGATTCTGGTGTTTGATGATTTGCTGGTGCAAATTCCGATGGCGGCGCTGGTTGCTGTGATGATCATGGTGTCGATAGGTACCTTTTCATGGGATTCTTTGCGCGATATGAAAAAACATCCGCTATCGACCAATATCGTTATGGTGGTGACGGTGATTGTTGTGGTGGCCACCCATAATCTGGCGATCGGTGTGTTTGTCGGTGTATTGCTGGCGGCATTGTTTTTTGCCAACAAAGTCGGCCAGTTTATGGTGGTTAAAAGTGAGCTCAGTGATGAGGACACGCAGCGCCGTTATCAGATCCTCGGCCAGGTGTTTTTTGCTTCAGCCGATAAATTCGCTGCTAGTTTTGACTTTAAAGAAGCACTGGATAAAGTGCAGATTGATCTGACCCATGCGCATTTTTGGGACATTACTTCGGTATCAGCGCTCGATAAGGTGGTGATTAAATTCCGCCGTGAAGGCACTGAAGTGGAACTGATAGGTATGAATGACGCCACCGCCACCATCGTCGATCAGTTTGGTGTGCATGATAAGCCGGAACAAGTCGAAAAAATGCTCGC
>CAMPHB010000074.1 GCA_946885755.1 uncultured Methylophaga sp.
GGCGGTCCAGTCCGGACGATGTATCTGCAAAGCCTCATCAAGCTGATCACCAATGGTTTGCACCGGATTTAACGAAGTCATCGGCTCCTGAAAAATCATGGCGATTTTGCCGCCACGCACGGTCTGCAGCAATTCGCTTTCCGCACCCAACAATTCAACACCTGCCGGATAATCATCGGTAAACAATTTGACACTGCCACTGGGATGCCGAAATCGGGTTTCAGGTAATAAACCCATCATCGACAAAGCCGTCACCGATTTACCACTGCCGGACTCGCCGACCAGACAATAGGTTTCGCCCGGCTCAATGGTCAGGCTGATATGTTTAACCACCGACTGCCACTGGTTTTCACCGCCCAGATCGGTGCTGAGATCACTGATTTCCAGCAGCTTCATGCCTGACGGCTCCGGTTGGTATGTGGATCCACAGCATCACGCAGTGCTTCACCCAACAGATTGTAGGCAAACACCGTCATAAAAATCGCACCGCCCGGGAAGACTGCCAGCCACCAGTTAAAGGTTGACGATTGCACCGCCTGATTCAATAGCTGCCCCCAGGAAGGATCATCAATCAAACCCAAGCCCAGAAAGCTCAAAGTCGCTTCAGCCAGAATCGCCGAGGCCACACCAAAGCTGGTCGCGACAAGCAGCGGCGCCAGACCATTAGGCAACATATGCCGGAATAAGATAGAACGCAGCGGCAAACCGCAGGCCACCGCCGCCTGAACAAAGTCCTGTTGTCGTAATTTGAGGAATTCGGCGCGCACATAACGGGCATAACCCGACCACGCCGTAATACCAATGATGACCATCATCATGTAAATGGAACGGCCAAAAAAGGCGACAAACGACAACAACAGGAACAGCGTTGGGATCGCTTCAAAAATCTCCACCAAACGCATGCCGATAATATCGACAATGCCGGAAAAGTAGCCCATCAAACCGCCGATAACCGTACCGATAAGCAGTGCAATACCGGTAGCGATAAAGCCAATCCCGAGGGCAATCCGTGAAGCATGTATCATTCGTGAAGCGACATCAGCGCCATTTTCATCAGTACCCAGCCAGTGCGTGCGTTCAGCAGCTTCAAGAGGTGCTTCAACGCCGGTATTCGAGTAGTCACGCAAATAATCCTTGGCGGAATACGGGATGGGTGCATAGATGACTTTTTCTATCTGGCCATTTGCCTGCATTTCGCGATATTGCTCATAAATCACCAGCATGGGCGGTGACACCACCGCATTGGCAACCAGCGCACTAACCAGCACCAGACCAAGCCAAATCAGCAGCTTTTGCCAGAGAGGCCGCGACCATTTGACCAATATCAGCGTAAACACAAATGCGGCCAGCCAGACCCAGTCCTGAGCACTCATATGGGCCAGTAACGGACTGCTGGCCTTACCATCGACCACCATATAAATAGGATGACTACTGGCCAAAAACGGCGAAAACGTGGCAATCACCACCAGAATGCCAATCCACAATAAGCCCAGCCGTGCACTGTGACGTTTTAATAATGCCGAGAGTACCTGCCGGCTCCATGGTTTCGAGCGCTGGGCTTGTTGGCTGCTGTCCATTATTTGCTCACTCATAACTGACCCTTGGATCAACAATCGCGTAGGCAATATCAGCCAGCAAATAGCCAAACAGCGTTAACAAACCGGAAATCAGCGTCACCGACAAAACCAGCTCCCGATCGCGGGTTTGTACCGCCTCCACCGCCAGTTTGCCCATACCATCAATACTGAAAATACTCTCGATAATGACCGAACCTGCAAGCAGGCTGGGCAACAAGGTAGCTGAAACGGTGATGAGCGGTAACAAAGAATTACGAAACACATGCCGCCACAGTACCGATTCCTCGTCCACCCCTTTGGCACGTGCGGTACGGGCATAATCCGCCGCCAGATTTTCCAGTAATGAAGAACGGGTCAGTTTGGCCAGAAAGGCCAGACCACCGTATGACAGCGCAATGATTGGCAATACCAGATGCCAGATCCTGTCGACCAGATAACCATCTTGCAATGCGCTAACACCTAATAGTCCGGATAAACCCAAACCTGCACCTAGTCCCAAGCCGCCGGCAATAGCGAAGCGCAACCCCATATTCTGCAAACCGCACAAGGCACGCATCAGCATGGCGAGCACCAGCATTAGCACAATATGCAACACACCGAACCACTGGCCATGTAAATCCAGCGCCATCAGATAGCCAAGACCGGCACCCAAAACAACGCCCAGCCATTGGCGGTTAGTCGTTGATAAACGACTAAGCAATTGCATCAGCACCAGCGTCAATACCGCCACACAAGCCACAGCAATCAACACATCGGAAAAGCTGGCAAATAACGGTAGAAATGTTTCACTGGCAGTTTCCCTGCGCATCAGGCCACCAGTTGGAAACCATCGCCAGTATTGCTCTGAGGCAAAAAAACCAATAAACAGTACGCCAGCCAACATACTGGGCACTGACCATAAACCGAGCAGAAAAATATTGGAACTGACATCAAACCGCCCGCCCCGATCCCGGGCCGCCTGCACACCGATACCAACCGCAATCGCATAAATCAGCGGTATCGAAATCAGATTAAGCAATAAGGTTATAGGTAACCGTTCAGCCAACATATCGGTTACGTCGCGCCCGTAACGAAAACTGGTGCCTAAATCGACACCTTTCCATAATGAAAAAGCGCCCATGGTGCCATCTGCATTCTGTTCAAAACCGACCGGTGAAATATTGTTCAGCCAGCGCAGATATTGCACCGGTGCCGGCTGATCCAGCCCGTAAAGTTTGTTGTAATAATCTTCCAGTGCTTTGCGGCTTTGCGGCTCAAGCTCCATGCCTTCAACCAGTGTCTGCGCACTGATACCGCCGGGCGCCGCCGCCATCACCACAAACACCACCAGCGTAATGCCCAACAAAGTGGGCACCATCAGTAACAAACGGCGCAGCAGATAATTCAGCATGATCGTTTAACGTTGTATCTGCTGATCAGCCGGCACATATACCTCGACCGGCACCGACATCAGATTAAGCCCCAAGCCTGTTTTTTCAAGGTTCTGGATACGCTTATCAACAAACGCCATGGTGTTGCGCCGGAACAGGAACGTATACGGCTGATCTTCAACCAGAATACGCTCGGCTTCATGCCAAAGCTGCATGCGTTTGGCATCATCAACTTCGGCTCGTGCGGCTTCAATCACTTTATCCAGTTCTGGATTTTCGTAATTAATAAAGTTATCACCACCTTCTACTGTCTGGCTGGAATGAAACATCTGGAAAATATCGATTTCGATCCCCGAAGTCCAGGCCAGCGTGATGGCATCAAAGTTTTTCTGCTGGATGTTTTCGACCATGATCGACCATTCAGTCGGTTTGGGTTTCATGACAATACCGGCGCGGGCATAAATGTCGCGTAAAAACAGCACCATACGGCGGGTATCGTCACTGTCCTGAAAGAAAGTCAGCTCAAATTCAAACGGTTTGCCATCGGCTGATTCCAGTACACCATCACCATTTCGATCTTCAAAACCCGCTTCTTTAAGCAGTGCAATGGCTTTGTCAATATCATGCGGCATTGGCTCAATCGCCGGATCATGCTGGTCTGATGTTGCCATAAACGGACTGGCTGCCGGTTGACCGTAGCCCAGGAAAATCTCATCAAGCACCCTGTCAACATCGGTCAGCAGTGACATGGCCTCACGCACCCGTTTGTCAGCAAAACGAGTGTCCTGACCACCGCGTGACTGATTCCAGGCGATAAAACTGTAGCCGGCGGTCGGGCTCAGATATTCAAAATGCCGACTGCGTTCGGTAATACCCTCATCTTCAAGTAAATTCTCAAATTCACGCGGTAAGGCATTGTAAACATCAATATCACCGTTGCGGAATGTCGTCAGCCGGGCACTGTCATTTTCGATAATGCGCCAGATAATGCGATCAAAAGATGGGTTTACCGGCCCCCAATAACGCGGATTTCGGAGCAGTTCAACTGCGCCAACATCAGGTGTCCAATTTTCCGGATCAGCCAACCGATAAGGCCCAGATCCCATCAAAATGCCCCGGCTTTCGTTAAAGGTTTGCGGATTATCAAGGTAACGGCTATAAAAATGTTCCGGTAGGATTTCCAGACTGCCAGCCAGTTGCAGACTATTGAAATACGGCTCACTGAAGACAATTTCGACCGTGTATTCATCAAGCGCCTTAACACTGGCGATACGCGACAAATAGGCCCGCGCGCGCGGTGCGGCGATCGACTCATTCATAATAAAGTCATAGGTAAAGGCCACATCTTCAGCATTCAGCGGCTCACCATCAGAGAAACGAATACCGCGCTTTAGGGTGAAGATAATAGTCAGGCCATCGTCAGACACCTGCCAGTCATCAGCCAGCAGGCCCTGCCATTGCAAGGTATCGGGATCCCGGACCAGCAATGATTCCAATACATAATTTTGCACATCAGCAGAATAAGCATCGGCGGACACCAGCGGCGTTAAGGTTTTCAAACCGCTGGCAAAAGCCAGTCGCAACCAGTCACCCTGCGCAAAATCAGGCTCGGCCATCGCTTCACGGGCGCGGGCAAAAGCATCACTTTGGTCGGTGGCATTGTCAGTGGTTTGCACTGCATCGGTATTAAACTGCCCGCTACGCAGTGCCTGTTCCAGTTCTCTTAATACCGTTCGGCTGCTGCGAATATCCTTTGCCTGTTCATCCATAATCCGCCGCATATCATCCATGCGGGTCCATTGCCTGTCGACTTGCACCATCACCATCAGCAACATGATGACAACTAAACTGATTGCCAGCCAAAATGCCAGACGTGTGATCCCTGACTGTCCGTTTTTCATATTGTTATTTGCCCTGAACGCAGTTTATTTAACGGTTTATCGTGCAGATTGACCGATAACGGTCAGCAAGGTTTCCGCGAAAACCTATTGTGACTGATGTTTTTCGCAGCCCTCAAATACTTTGGCTTCTACATCAGATTCCTGCAAGCCATCGGGAAAAGTATAAGCAAGGTCAATCGCCAGATCGGCGGTGCGAACGAATTCATCATTCATAAAGTCCGGCCGCATGGTTTGCTGCACTTCTTGTTTGCTTTTGCCCGATTGTTTGTGATGGTAATAATCACCGGTCAACGCCGAGATCATTTCACATTGTTCGTTAACCTGATTACCAGGCCCTGCAGGCGGCTGGGCCATTAATGGCGGCGTCAGCATCAAACCAGTGCCAGTGATAATGCCGGACAGGACTTTATTCATATTCAGGCTCCCAGGGTCTTGGCTATTCAGTGTCAGCAGACAGTTATTTTAGCTAGGACTCGCTTGTGCACAAAAATATCCCGCGCGACCTGAAGCTGGCTTTGAGTTAATTTTTACTCGCTGGGCAGCGGCGTCATTCTGTTGGTGAAAATGCGCACCACTTCGCCATTTTTGAAAACCACATGGGTTTCCGGCAGACCTTTTGGATGTACCAGCCATTTGTGAAAAATATCTTCTTCACCGTCACGACGCGGCCGGACATGTTCGCTGACATAGCTGGGTTTCCAGTTCTGTCCACACTGATCTTTAACATCAGCAGGTGTCATACCGACTTCAATCGCCGCCTGTACTCCACAACTGACCGAAGCCACTTCATCACTGCCACCGGCCCAAATCGCAGAACTGCTCAGCAACAGCACCACACCTGAAATAACACGCAATTGCATTTTGCTTCTCCTCTCTCTATCTAAAGTGGCTAATATGCGACGCTGTAAAAAACACGTCAACCATCTACATCACAGAAAGCCGATTGGGTGTTTGGCTGGCAGTTTGTATACTGAGGTTTATCTCTGCCAAGGAGCTGATATGTCTGCCCGTCCAACGCAAGATCCGATTTACATCCCCTACGCCGGTCCGCAATTACTGGCGACGTCATTGCTGAATAAAGGCACGGCGTTTTCTGCTGACGAACGCCGTGCCTTTAATCTAACCGGTCTGGTACCGGCACGTTATGAAACTATCGAACAACAGGCCGAACGTGCATACCTGCAATACCAGAGTTTTGCCGAGCCGATTCAGCGGCATATTTATCTGCGGATGGTACAAGACACCAACGAGACTTTGTTTTATTACCTGGTAAATCAGTACCTAGAAGAGATGATGCCGGTCATTTACACACCAACGGTTGGTGATGCCTGTGAGCGATTTTCTGAAATTTACCGGCGGGCGCGCGGCCTATTTATCAGCTATCCGGATCGCTATGATTTAGATGCGATTTTGCACAATGCCACCAAACGCCATGTGAAAGTCATTGTCGTGACCGATGGTAGCCGTATTCTGGGGCTTGGCGATCAGGGCGTCGGTGGTATGGGTATTCCGATTGGCAAATTATCGCTCTATACCGTCTGTGGCGGCATTAGTCCGGCTTATACGCTGCCCATCATGCTTGATGTTGGCACTAACAATGCCAAGTTACTGGAAGACCCGCACTATATCGGCTGGCAAAACCCACGGATCAGCGGCGCCGAATACGATGAATTTATTGACCTGTTTATCAAAGCACTGCAAAAACGCTGGCCGGATGCGCTGCTGCAATTTGAAGATTTTGAACAAACTAAAGCTCTGCCGCTGCTCAATCGTTATCGCGACCAGTTGTGTTGTTTTAATGATGATATTCAGGGTACGGCG
>CAMPHB010000075.1 GCA_946885755.1 uncultured Methylophaga sp.
TTCTCAGGAATTAACTTAAATTTACTCGTTAAAAGTCATCTCTTTGCCATTTAACCAGCGTTTTTTAGTTGGGCATTATAGCGCAGCACAGCTGCTTTTCATAAGGCAAAATACTGATTTACTTATTTAAAATACGTATTAGGCAGGAAGTTTTGCTGGCCTGAAAAATCAAACCAGGCAAAGTTTTAAGCTTGCTGTTGAAGCTGGCGACGGGCACGTACTGCCGCAGCCAGTTCCCGCAATAACGGTTCGCTGTCATCCCAGGCCATACAGGCATCGGTAATACTTTGTCCGTAAACCAGCGGCTTACCGGGTTCGGCATTTTGCCGGCCGCCCACCAGGTTACTTTCCAGCATCAGTCCGACAATACGGGCATCCCCAGCAGCAACTTGCGCGGCTACATCACGGCAGACCGTTTCCTGCTGGATATGATTTTTGCCGCTATTGGCGTGACTGCAATCAACCATTAATCTGACCGGCTGCCCACTGCGGCCAATCACTTCAGCGGCATCGTTAATACTGCCGGCATCGTAGTTAGGCTGTTTGCCGCCACGCAAAATCACGTGACAATCAGGATTACCGGTGGTGGAAAAAATCGCTGAATGACCGGTTTTGGTCACCGACATGAAATGATGTGGTTTTGATGCAGACAGGCAGGCATCAACGGCAATTTGCAGGCCGCCATCAGTGGCATTTTTAAAACCCACCGGGCAGGATAAACCCGACGCCAGTTCACGATGCGCCTGACTTTCGGTGGTACGTGCGCCAATCGCACCCCACGACACCAGATCCGCAATGTACTGAGGGCTGATTAAATCCAGATATTCGGTGGCTGCCGGCACCCCCATTTCAGCAAGATCCAGCAACAATTTACGGGCGATGTGCAGACCGTCATTGATTTTGAAACTGCCATCGAGGTAAGGATCGTTAATCAGGCCTTTCCAGCCGACTACCGAACGCGGTTTTTCAAAATACACCCGCATAATAATGTGCAGATCGTCAGCCAGTTCATTCATCAATGGTTTCAGACGATTGGCGTAATCGCGGGCGGCGTTGGGGTCATGAATCGAGCAGGGGCCGATGATCACAATCAGCCGATCATCACGCTGATGCAAAATCGCCTGCGTGGCACTACGGGCGTTAAACACCGTCTCCGAAGCCGGTTCGGTGATAGGGAGTTGTTCATGCAATTGTGCTGGCGGCAGGACTTCCTGAATGCCAACAATGCGTAAATCATCTGTGCTGTAGAGCATAAGCGATGACGCCCGGGGTCAAAATTAAAGCCGCAATTGTACCTGCTGCGCCTTGTTTAGGCTATGACAGGCATTGATGCCATCGCGGTTTTTTTCAATGACAGCAAGTGGCTGCGTCAATAGTAGCTGGCACGTTAACTGCTACAAACATTATATAGCGAACCAATGCTGTCAGATTTTCGTCAATCAGCTATATTGGACCACGGAAGGAGCAGTTATGCGTTTAGTTGAATCACTAAAACACGGGCAGGAAAAAATCGAATCCATGAATGCCGGACTGCGGCTGAAAGTGGAGGCGACCCTGCGCGAATGGCCCCAGCGGCTGAATCGCACCTTAACCGATATGCGTAATTTATCGCTGCCGTGGGGCCAATTGTGGTTTTGGCAGGATGATCCGGCGGCGGCGCAACATGCACAGTTAGATCCGCAGCAGGCGATGGATCTGGTGCAGGCACGTTTACAACAACAAATGCATGGCACCGTTGATATTGGCGAATGGTTTACCGTTAATCAAAAAAGTATTGACCGTTTCGCGGCAGTGACCGGTGATCAGCAATGGATCCACACGGATCCGCAACGGGCGGCGCTGGAATCACCGTTTAAATCAACCGTTGCCCACGGTTTTTTGACACTGTCTTTGATCCCTCTGCTGACCGACAGTGTGGACCCGCACAATAATCCCTATCCGGAAGCCAAAATGGTGGTCAATACCGGTCTTGAACAAGTGCGTTTTCTGGCACCGGTCAAACCCGGTATGCGGATCCGCGCCTGCAGCAAAATCACTGAGCTGCGGCCGGCAAAGCGGTCGATAGAACTGGTTCGCGAAGTGACTATCGAAATTGAAAACAGTAAACGTCCTGCCTGCGTCGCCGCTTTGGTTTTACGTTTGTATTTCTGAATCTAGCCGATTGGCACGCCGTTAAATAAGTCGGCATTCAGCCACAAATGCACCCAGATACTGGCGGCATAACCCAGGGCAATCGCCCATATCCACTTCAAATGGGCGAAGAAAGTATAGATACCGCGCGCTTGTCCCATGACGGCTACGCCCGCAGCCGAGCCGATGGATAACAGCGAACCACCAACACCGGCGGTTAACGTGACCAGCAACCATTGGCCCTGACTCATTTCCGGCATCATCGACAATACCGCAAACATCACCGGAATATTATCAATCACCGCTGAAATCAGACCGATCAGAATATTGGCATTGGTAGCACCGAGATCGCCATACAGCAATTGCGAACCAACACTCAGATAGCCAATAGTGCCAAGCCCGCCAACACAGAGAATAATGCCGTAGAAAAACATCAGTGTGTCCCACTCGGCTTGTTGCAGTTGTTTGAAAATATTGAAAGGTGCCCGGGCCTGCGTTTCATCCTGCAGGTTAAATGGCGTTTCACCGTCGGTTTCCTGCCGGCTGAGCTGTTTTTTGTCACGCATTTTCAATACATAACCGTACAATTTCAAAAAGCCCAGACCGGTCATCATGCCCAGAACCGGCGGTAAATGCAGATAGTGATGGCCGGCAGCAGCCATAAAAATTGTCAGCACAAACAAACCGATAACAACAAATGCACCCGGTTTCAGTTGTATATCTTCATGCACCGGCAACGCTGCTACATTTCGGATTGCCAAAGACATAATCACAGCCGGGATCAGCCAGTTAACCAATGACGGCACAAACAAAGCAAAGAATTCAGTAAAGTCCAGCACACCTTTTTGCCAGACCATCAGCGTGGTGATATCACCAAACGGGCTGAATGCACCGCCGGCATTGGCGGCAATAACGATATTGATACAGGCGATGGCAATAAATTTATGATTACCGGCCGCGACGGTCAGGACGACGGTCGCCATCAAAAGGGCAGTGGTCAGGTTGTCGGCCACCGGCGAAATGAAAAATGCCATCAGGCCAGTCAGCCAGAACACACTACGCAGGGTAAATCCCTGATTAACCAGCCAGCCGCGAATACCATCAAACACACCACGTTCGCCCATGGTGTTAATAAAAGTCATGGCAGCCAGCAAAAACAGAAATAATTCAGCGTATTCCAGCAGATTATGGCGGATCATGGTGGCCGCCGTATCATGAAATACCGGATCAGTTTGTTGCGCGTATATGACGGCAATCAGCGCCCAAATCAAACCGGCGGCAACAATGACCGGCTTGGATTTACGCATATGGATTTCTTCTTCGAGGATCACGAGCGCGTAAGCAACGAAGAAAATCGCCAGCGCCGCAAAGCCCACCCAGTGCTGCGTCAAATCCAGCAGGGCTACGGAAGTTTCAGCGCTATGGCCTGTCAGTGGCAGTAATAATAAGCCGAAAAAAAACGCCCATTGCGCGCTGAACCGGGCGCGCAGCCCTAAAAAGTGGATCATCGTTGAACCCTGCGACTGCATTAAAAGCGCTTAATCATACGCCGTGGCATACGAATGACAAGCGGTTTAACGCATGACTT
This sequence comes from uncultured Methylophaga sp., assembly GCA_946885755.1. The sequence continues at coordinate 3,719 of CAMPHB010000075.1, forward strand.
TCTGATAGAAACCGTTTGCAGCATCGGTCACCAGATCAAACACATGATCAAAACCTTGTGGGCCGCCATAATAGGGATCGGGCACATCATGTTCAGTGCGCTGTGGTGCATAGTCCAGAAACAACTGCACTTTATGCTGATGCTCTGGTGGACAGGCCGCTTGCAGGATTTGCAGATTATCGGTGTCCATTGCCAGAATATAGTCAAACGCTTCAAAGTCAGCAGTCGAAAATTTACGGGCGCGGATAAACGATAAATCAATGCCGCGGGCCCGGGCCGTTTGCTGAGCGCGGCTGTCAGGTGGTTCACCAACGTGATAGGCATGGGTGCCGGCAGAATCGACCTCAAAGTGATTTAAGCTGTCTTTTTGTTTGAGCAAATGCAAAAACACCCCTTCAGCGGTAGGCGATCGACAAATATTGCCCATACAGACAAATAACACTTTGATTTGACGCATATTTAACCTTTTACCTCTGCTAATAACTGACGGGTCATGGATTCTGCCTGACCGAGATAACCACCGCCAAACAGGTTGAGATGGTTGAGAATATGATAAAGGTTATACAGCGTTTTTCGCACGCTATAGCCACTATCAATTGGTTTTACCGACCGGTAGGCCGCAAAAAAATCACCACCAAAACCGCCGAATAATTCGGTCATGGCCAGATCAGCCTCACTGTCGCCGTAATAACAGGCCGGATCAAAAATCACCGGCTGGCCCAGATCATCAGCGGCGGCATTGCCGCCCCATAAATCGCCATGTAATAACGATGGCTGCGGCTGATAATCAGAAAAAAAGGCGGGCACAACATCAATCAGCCGTTCGCCGTTTTTCTGCAAACTACCTGCAAAACCATGACGCGCAGCAAGCTGATACTGATGTGCCAGCCGCTGGTGTTGCCAGAATGTCACCCAGTCGGTTTGCCGGTCATTGGGCTGATGAGTACTGCCAATGGTGTTATCCATCGACCAGCCAAAATAAGGTTGAGGTGCTGCATGCAGCTGCGCCAGTTGTTCTCCCAGCAGATGCGCTGCCTTACCACGCAAACCGCCCAGCGGAATATATTCCAACACCAGAAAACTGTCGCTGGCGGTGCGGCCATGGCAAATCACCGCCGGCACTTTTACGGCACCAATCGCCGCCATTTCCTGCAAACCCTGGGCTTCAGCAGCAAACATGTCACTGAGATCAGGACGATTTACTTTGACAAAAAACTGTCCGGCAGGGGTGTCCAGCATATACGCACTGTTAATACAGCCGCCGCCAATACTGCGATTGTTAAAAGGCTGGCAGTTTTCGCCGGTGGCCAGTTCAATTTCTGTGATGATCGCTGCTAAATCTGCCATTTTAATACTCCCGATTTGGTCCCGACTTTGTCATAGCCACATGATAAGCTGTGAAAAATATTTGCCAACCTGACAGGAGTGTTCGGATGTCATCAACAACGCCTTTAAATCCCAAGCAAATGGTGGCAGCTACTGCTGCCGAAATGGTTGAAAACGGCATGATAGTTGGCCTTGGCACCGGTTCGACGGCCAATCTCTTTATCGATGCACTGGCCAGTCGTTGCCGGGAGCAGGAATTACAACTCAGGGTAGTGGCCAGTTCGGTTATCAGCCATAACCGCGCTATGCAGGCCGGACTCAGTGTGATGAGCATTAATCAGCTGACGGGGCTGGATTTGTATGTTGACGGTGCTGACGAAGTGGCCGCTGACTTAAGTCTGCTCAAAGGTCGCGGTCAGGATCTGGTGCTTGAGAAAATTCTGGCCCATCACGCCGATCAGTTTGTGGTGCTGGTTGATGACAGCAAAATGGTCAACACCATTGGGGATAAACATCCGATTCCGGTCGAGGTTAATCCGGATAGCTGGCAACTGGTGCAGACTGCGCTGCAACAGGCTGGCGGCCATGGTGAGCTGCGCATGAATGCAGCCGGTGACAATGTGTTTTTCACTGCGGCAGGTTCACTGGTGCTGGATATGCAGTTCAGCGATATCAGTGTTAAAACGCTGGACCGGTTGTTATCGTCGCTGCCGGGTGTGGTTGAGCACGGTATTTTTTACCAACTGGCCAGTGATGTGCTGATTGGCCGTGCCGAGGGTGTTGAGCACTTGACCGCGGATTAAGGGTAAAGGCAGCAGTGCCTGAGCACTGCTGCCGGCGTGTTTATTTTTTCAGTTCTTCCAGAACCGTTTCTGCTTTGGATTTACCAAATTCGCCAGAGCCTTCAACACCAAGGTAGGTGACTTTGCCATCTTTGATAATCATGGCAAAGCGATAAGCCCGAACCCCCATACCACCGCCGGTCAGATCCCGATCCAGGCCCAGTGCTTTGGCATATTCGGCGCTGCCATCCGCCATCATGCGAACTTTGCCCGCAGCATTTTGTTCACGTCCCCAGGCGGCCATTACAAATGCATCATTAACGGCCATGCACCAGATTTCATCGGCGCCGGCGGCTTTAATGTCATCGGCAAGAGCCACAAAACCGGGTAAATGCTGGGCGCTGCAAAGTGGTGTAAAAGCGCCGGGTACTGCAAACAGTACAATGGTTTTGCCTTTGGCCATGTCCAGCACTTCATGTGCCTGCGGATTCATCGGACAGCCGTTATGCGGATCAAATTCGACACATTCGGTCAGTTTGCCGGCTGGTATATTTTGTCCCACTTCAATCGCCATATTTTGCTCCTTATGCTGTGTGATGACATTCAAGCATAAGCTAATTCAGTCATTTACAAAACAGCCGGTTTGGCGATCGCCGGCATCATGGTTATGATGGGCTTCAAGTTAATCAAAGGAGCTAACGATGGCCATGCAACAACCACTGAAATGGGGCGTGCTGGGTGCAGCGCGGGTAGTGGAAAAACTGATCCCGGCGATTATCGCTGCTGATAATGCGGTGCTGGTTGCGATCGCCAGCCGGCGCGCTGGCGCGGCAGCAGAGGCC
>CAMPHB010000076.1 GCA_946885755.1 uncultured Methylophaga sp.
TTGATAGCCGGCATCGCGCAGCTGACTGGTAGCATATTGACGCACTAAGTCGTTATCTTCAACAACCAGAATGGTCTGTTGTGATGATTTTGTCACTGCTGGCGGCGGCACAGCTGTCTGAGTGGTTTCGGTATCTGGCGGTGCGATCTTCGGCAAATATAAATTAAAACAGGTGCCTTCATCCGGCGCAGAAATCACCCGGATATGACCGCCTGATTGTTTGATAAAGCCAAACACCATACTGAGGCCCAAACCGCTGCCTTTACCACTTGCTTTGGTAGTAAAGAACGGTTCAAAAATTTTGTCCAGCATATCCGCAGCGATACCATTGCCAGTGTCACAAACGCTGATTTCTACCCAGTCACCATGGCGGAGTTCGGCATCATGCGCCAGGTGGTGACCAACGAGATTTTGTGTGCTGATTTGCAACTCACCGGCGGCGGCCATCGCATCACGGGCATTAATAGTCAGATTGAGCAGGCTGCTTTCCAGTTGCACCGGATCGATCGTCACCTGCCACAAGTCCTCCGCCAGTGCTAATTGTAGCTGATGTTTCTGCCCCAGCGAGCTGCGCAGTAACTCTTCCAATTGCATAATCAGCTGATTGATATCGACATGGGCTGGCGACAGCGGTTGGCGCCGGGCAAACGCCAGTAAATTGCGGGTCAGGCCGGCACCGCGCTCTGCCGCATTACCAATCAGTTTGGAGAAAGACAGTAATTTCGGCTGCTCCTCTAAGGCGTCCTGCAAAATATCATTATTGCCGGTGATAACGGTCAGCATATTATTAAAGTCATGAGCAATACCGCCGGTCAGCTGACCGATGGCTTCCATACGCTGCGCCAGTTGCAGTTGTTTTTGCAGGGTTTTTTCGGCGGTGACATCGCGCTGAATGGCCACTAAGTGGGTGACCCTGCCGCTTTCCATGCCAATTGGCACAATGTTCAGTTCAATTTCAACTTCACTGCCGTCTTTGTGATAGTTGGTCAGTTGGACACGCACCGGCTGCTGGCTGAGCAGGGCATTGCGAATACGATCCAGTTCACGACGCTGGGTTTTCGGCCCCTGTAAAAAACGCGGTGAACGGCCAATGGCTTCCTCACGGCTGTAGCCGGTAATGCGTTCAAAAGCACTGTTAACAAAGACAATTTTCGGCCCCGGTTCGTTAAGCGGGATGGCCTCGGTAATAATGACGATATCGTTGAGCTGGGAAACGGCACTGCGCAGTAATTTCAATTCCTGCTGTTCACGCCGCAGCCGGGTGATATCACGCAGATAGACAGTCAGGCCTTCGGCTGCCGGATAAATGCGTACATCCAGCCACAATTCCCGGCTGGCAAACCAGAAATCAAAGGCGATCATTTTGTGCGACAGCATGGCCCGTTCCAGTTGCCGGCTGAAACTGCCATCGGTATCGATAATGGTATCGCTGACAGAAACGTTATTCAGCAAAGCTGAGCGTGGCCTATCCAGCAAATTGGCCGCCTGTTCATTGGCATAGCTGAAACATAAGTTTTTATCGAGGCTGAAAAACGCATCGGTGATACTGGCGAGGGTGTTTTGCAATTGCTGCGACAGGCGCTCACTGTGCTGCTGCAATAATTTGCTTTCACTGATATCAATGCCAGAGCCATACCATTTAAATATCTGGCCCTGTTCATCACGCGCTGCAGTGGCGCGGGTCAGATACCAGAAATATTCACCGTCATGGCGGCGCAGCCGAAACTCAACAACATACGGTTCGCCGGTCTTCAGCGATTGTGCCCAGCGGTTCAATGTTGGCTGCTGGTCGTCAGGGTGCAAAAAACTCAGCCAATTTTCAGTGATATAACTTTCGCTGGTGCCAAAAAAATCAGCGGTATAACGCGATACGTAATCAAGGTTTCCGTCGGGCAGCGCTGTCCAGGTAAACAGTTGCATACTGTCGCCCATATAACGAAAACGGCGTTCTTCTTCAGCGATTTTGGCCTCGACGATGCGGCTGGAGTGAATATCCTGCAGCACACCGACAATTTGGGACGGTTGCTGACTATCCTGATAGGCCACCAGGCGCAGCCAGCGCAATTCACCATTTTTTTGCAGCCACCGGTATTCGATATCCAGCGGCAGCTTATCGGCTTGTATATGGCTTAAAAAATGTTGACCGTCGGTATCAACCAGCAACTGAGCAAAGCGATTGACCGGCAATTCTGACTGATCGATGTCCAGAATTTGTCTGGCTTCGGCAGATAAAATCAGCTGGCCGTCGCTGCTGAGCCGCCAGCTACCCAGTTTTGCCAGCTGTGCTGACATTTGCAGTTGTTCGCGTTGTTGCTGCTGGACTCTCTGATAAACCATGCCCAGCCAGCAGAGGGCATATATCGCCAGCAGTGCCACAGACGATAACAACCGGTTGCCATAAACATAGAAGGGCAACAGATCCTGGCTATCATGGGGTGACAGCCAGAGACCCAGCCAGACAAATAGCAGACTCAGTGCCAGCACAATATTCAGTTGTTGAGATCGGCCACCGAGTGCCGTCAGAAGCAGGATTGGCCCGTATAAGATACCGTGTGCAAAACCCAGCGGTGTCAGGCTGTCAGCGGCTAACACCACCATCAGCAGGCCATAGCTGAGCAGCGCGAAAATTCGCCGCTGACGCAGTTGGCTGACGATCCGATGCATTTATTTCATCCTGTATGACACGCTGAACGTTATTCACCCTGCTTGCCAAAGCCTAACGCGGCCTGTCAGTAAATACTACAACCTTTATTCAGGCTTTGTCGGCTGCTGATAAACCGCCTGTTCGGTGACCACAATATCCATGGCAATATCGTGTGGCTGGGGCTGAATATCGTTAAGTTTCAGTGATTCCAGACCAATGCCGATAGCCAGCGGTTTCGGCGTAATAGCGGCCAGGCTACGGTCATAAAAACCACCGCCATTGCCAAGGCGATGTAAGTTGGTATCAAAACCGACCAGTGGGATCAGCAACACATCCGGTGTTAATTCAGCCGTATGTTGCGGTACTGGGATCTGCCAGATCTCTGGCTGCATTTGACTGTCGGTTGTCCATTGGCGAAACTGCAGGGCGGTATTTTTGGCAATAATCTTTGGCAAAGCGGCACGCCAGCCATGGTTGAGCAGCTTTTCAATGACCGGCTGGCAGTTGATTTCACCATGGATCGGCATATAAAAGCTTACGATCCCCGCTGGCATAGCGGTTAACAGTGACAGTAACCGTTGCTGTATTTGCTGCTCGGCCTCAAGTCTTTGGCTGGCGGTCAGTGCCTGGCGGATATTGACGAGTTGCCGGCGTTGATCCTGCCGCCAGTTAACCCAGTTGCGTGGTTCAGGCAACGCTGAGCAGGCCCTGAAGTTGTGCTTTGTTTTTGACCAGATCGGCGAGTGTGTATTCATCAAGCACTGTTAAAAATGCCTGCTGGGCTTTGGCAAGTGCCCCTTTTAAGCTGCAGGCGGGATCAATCGGGCAGGCACTGTGATCACCAAAACAAGCCAGTAATTGCAGATTTTCCGTTTGCCGGACCAATTTACCGATCTGAATGTTTTCAGCAGGCTGACCTAATTCCAGGCCACCGCCACGGCCCCGGTGACTGATGATGTAATTATGCTGAACCAGCGTTTGCGCGACTTTTGCCAGATGATTGGCAGAAATATCAAAGCGTACCGCGGCATCCTGAATAGTGGCTTTGCTGCCCTGCTGAACAGCAAGATAAATCAGCAGTCTGAGGGCATAATCGGTATGCGTTGTGAGTTGCATAAAATTGACTCCGGTTAAACCGGTACTTAAGATACCGCTTCCTGACGGTATTTTCGATACCCGTTTTGAGGATTTTAAAGCGCAGTGCCAAAGCGGCAGACGCGAATTTGGGCCTCTTTACCCATTTTGTAAATCTAAAATCTTGCTTGAATTACTGCAAAAACGGCAGGACAAGCTTGATGCCGCGCCGTGACTTGAGCGATTACACGGATAAGCTGCCAGCATTTCGGTCATATTGACCAGTTGATCCACGAAAAGGTGCCGTTAGCTTACTTGTAAACAAGTCTGTTGTGCCAGACATCTCTGTCAGCAGCCGTTTAGGAATTTACCATTAATTAAGGCTAAATACCGGTTTGTGGATATTGCCGGCAGCCCGGCAGGACTTGTTAAGTCAGCTTAGCCGGTTGGTTTTACGCGGTCACCAATGGCGGTGACTTCTAAAAGAAAGAAACAATTGCAATGACGCAGTTATCAATTTGGCAGCGCTGGCAACAGCGTTTTATGGCAGATCATGCCTCGTTATCTGAAAAATGTGCGGCTGCCAGCGGCGCTTTTTTAGCGATCGCCGGCTTAATCAGTCTGCTCGACTGGCTGAGTGTGTCGGCGGCCGCCAGTTTGCTGGTATTGGCCTCAATGGGCGCATCGACTTTTTTACTGTTTGCGGTACCACACAGTCCGATGGCCCAGCCCTGGCCATTAGTGGGCGGTCATTTAATCGCCGCGGTGATCGCGGTTATTTGTGCCCAGCTATTGCCGTCACCATTATGGGCGACGGCGCTGGCGGTGGGATTGGCAGTATTTGCCATGCATATGCTGCATTGTCTGCATCCGCCGGCGGCGGCCACTGCGATGATTGCGGTGCTGGGCGGAGAGGCCGTGACACAAAGCGGCTTTGCTTTTGTTTACAGCATTGTGCTGGCCAATTGTGGTTTGCTGCTGTTGTTGGCATTGCTTATCAATAACCTTCTGCCCGGACGACGTTACCCCTGGCGTCAACAACATCATCCACATCACCGGCAGTTTAATCCGGCGCAGCATCCGCAGGCATTGCCTTTGAATGAAGCCGACTTTCGTAAAGCATTGGACAGTATTGATGCAGTTATTGATATCAGCGAAACTGACTTGGTGGATTTATATGAATTTGCCGTTGAGCATGCCGAACAACGTTTAAATATCAATAAATAAAAAATTTAATATTTTCAGCTTGGTTTAATATTGACTTTGTAATCTGAGCGCACCTTAATCAAAAAGGAAAGGAGCTTAGAATGAAAACATTTAACAAATTAACATTGGCTGGTCTGGTTTCACTGGGTATGGTTTCAGCGGCTTTCGCGGATACCGATGATTTGCTGCAAATGCAGCAAAAAGCCGAAGCCTTTGAGCTTATCAGTGTTGACGAAGCCAAGAATGTTGCGACACAGACCAAACCGGGCTTTGTGGATGACATTGATCTGGATGGCACTGGTATGGGCTATCAGTATGAAGTTGAAGTAGCCGATAAAGATGGCATGGAATGGGATATTTATATCGATGCCAAAACCGGTGAAGTGCTTAACGTAAAACGTGATGATTAATCACTGATTATTTTCTGAGTGTAAAAAGCAGCGGCCCGCTTATGCGGGCCGTTTTTTATTAAGCTTCGTTTAATTTTAATTATCTAAGCTGTAATAGCTGATTAAAATGGAGTAAATAAAATGAAAACGTTAATGTCTGTGAGTTTAATGTCTTTTATGTTGTTGAGCGCTAATGCTATCGCTGACGACAGTTTTGAAATGCAACGCCAAGCGCAGCAACTGGGATTGATTGCACTGGAAGCCGCGCAGAAAACGGCTCTCGAAGCCAAACCCGGTATTATTGATGATGCTGATTTAGAGAACCGCGAATTTTGGGGTGGCTGGGATTATGAATTTGAGATCCTTGGCCGTGACGGCAAAGAGTGGGATGTCAAAATTAATGCCGAAACCGGTGAGGTCAGAGATATCAGCCGCGACTGGGACTGGTTCTGATTGTAAGCGTGGCTAAAATAAAACCCGCCTGCTGGCGGGTTTTTTTATGGCCGGCCCGGCAGTTGTACGCAGACGCGCAGACCGCCAAGATGTGTTGAGTGGGTAAATTGCAGATCGCCATGATAACTATCGACAATATCAAACACGATAGCCAGCCCCAAACCACTGCCCGGCGTTGATTCATCGGCACGAAAACCCCGACGGGTGAGTTTTTGCAGATCTGCTTCAGCGCAGCCGGGACCATCGTCGTCAATAATGATCTGACAACCTTCAGCATGCTGGCTGACGTTTATTTCAATACGCCGCTGACACCACTTACAAGCGTTGTCGAGCAGATTACCGAGCAATTCCAGTAAGTCTTCGCGATCACCGGCAAACTGCACTTTTGGATCAATTTGCCAGTCAATCAGCAGTGATTTGTCGGCATGTAACAATTGCAGGGTGCTGCTCAATTCGGCAATGGTTTGTTCAAGATCCACGCGCTGGCCGGGCAGTGGGGCACCCAGCAGACGAGCCCGTTTCAGTTCACGCTCAACGATGTTCTGTAATTCGGCGGTGGTAGTTTTCAGGCGGCTGCGTAACGCCGGATGATCATTTAACACCGGCTCATCGGCGGTCTGATTAAGCAAACTCAGGCGGTTTTTCAGGGCATGGGCGAGATTGCCGAGTGCCACCCTTGAACGCTGGGTTTTGCGGGTCATAGTACTTAATAACTGATTTAAAGCGGCGATCATCGGCTGAATTTCTTCAGGCGCTTTGTCACTGATTTGCTGAGCCTCACCGCGATTCAGCCGTAGCAGCTGCTGACGAATACCGGCAAGCGGTGTTAAGGCCTTGCCGACCAGCAGCCATTGCA
>CAMPHB010000077.1 GCA_946885755.1 uncultured Methylophaga sp.
GCCGAGGCCCTGACCATTGATGATCCCGAGACTGATCCAGTTCGGGAGCTGTTCCTGACCACATGGGACAGGTTGCGGCCATTGATGAGCGAACTTGAAGGGTTGGAGACGCCGGGTTTGGAAGGTGACTTCAAGCTTGCCGCGTTTATGGCGGGCGGTGATGCATTGAAGGCACTGGATGCCCTCGGCCCTGAGTATGGTTTTGAAATCACCCGTGACGGGCTGCGCAGGCTTGCCCGCTTGCTGCTGGCCGAAACGGCACCGCCGAGTTTTACGCCGTTGCCTTTGGAAGTCGATCCGGAATTTCGTGATTTGTTTGGTTTTGATAGCAGCAAACAAGAGGCTGAATTTCCCGAAGAATTGACGCAACACATCACCGGAGGCTTAGGCAGGCTGGGGTCGTGGCTCTTACCAGCGGCTTATGCAGATACCTTCACGCCAGCCGAGGCACTAAAAGATATGGTGCCGCAACGTGACAACCTTGATGAATATCTTGCCTTGGTGGCCAGCCTGCTGGAAGAGCAGGCCAGCACCTGGCTGGCTGAGAATAATAAGCTGCCGGACAGACTGGCCGAGCGGCTGGATCCGCTGGTGCGTGCCACCGCCTGGAAAGAATCCTGCTGGCGGCATTTTGCGGGTTCGGGTAGTGCTCCCGAGGTGTTGCGTTCAGCTGGTGGTGCGGTGGGCATCATGCAGATCAATGGCCGGGTCTGGCGCAAGGTCTACGATCAGGATCGCCTTGTCGATGAGGTTGATTACAACATCAATGCCGGCATTGATATTCTCACCCATTACCTTATTGATTATGCGCTCCGCAAAGGCGAGCACGAGCAGCCCGGCGGCGATGACAATTTGATCAAGGCGACTTATGCGGCTTATAACGGCGGGCCGGGGCATCTGGCACGCTACCGGCGCGAAGACACGCCTGCCAGCTTAAAGGCCATTGATAATGCATTCTGGAATCACTATACGACCATCAAAACCGAGCAGTGGCCTGATATCTCAAGCTGCTACGCGTGGTGATTAATGGCAACTGCCCTGGCCGCGTTTTTCCAGATAACACTGATGATATTCTTCCGCCGGATAAAACGTGCTGGCAGCAGTGATTTCCGTGACGATGGGCTGTGAAAATACGCCGCCGGCGTTAAGCTCTTGTTTGCGATTTTCGGCTTGCTCTTTTTGTTCGGCATCATGATAAAACACCGCTGATCGGTATTGTGTGCCGACATCCGGCCCCTGGCGGTTGGGCGTGGTCGGATTATGGATTTGCCAGAAAAAATCCAGTAACTGACCGAAACTGATAACTGCCGGGTCAAATTCGACTTCAATGGCTTCGGCATGACCGGTTTCACCGGTGCACACCAGTTTGTAGTCAGGGTTTTCAGTATGGCCGCCGGTATAACCGACGCGGGTATTTTTAACGCCGGGCAGCTGCCGGAATTTGGCTTCAACGCCCCAGAAACAACCGGCGGCAAAAGTGGCAATTGTTTTCATAAAACCTCCAGAAATGTGATGCTTGCACGGCTTTGATAAACCCCCTATGCTAGCGAATTAACTTGTTTAGCGGACCAAATATGACAGCGGAAACTTCGACAGCGCATGCCAATACGGTTTGGCAACAATTACGGCCTAACGATGTATCAGACCCCGCCGTTTTACAAGTGTTACAAACAATTGATCGCGCCGACTTTGTCAGCCCCGAATTAAAACCGCTGGCATATGCCGATACGCAGCTGCCGATTGGCTGTGGACAGCATTTGTGGTCACCATTGCAGGAAGCCCGAATCTTACAAGCGCTGCAATTAAAAAACACTGATGATGTGCTGGAAATCGGCACCGGCAGTGGTTTGTTTACTGCCATGCTGGCGCAGTTGGCAGCACATGTTGTCAGCGTTGAAATTCATCCGCAGTTACAGCAATCCGCTGCGCAGCATTTACAAGCATTAAATCTGACCAATATCGAATTACAGACAGGCGATGCCTGTAACGGCTGGCCGCTGCCTGACCGGGTAGATGCCATTGTGCTGACCGCCGCTTATCCGCAAGTGCCAGAGGCGTATTTGCATCAGTTAAAAGTCGGCGGCCGGTTACTGGCGATTGTCGGCAGCGCACCGGCAATGTCGGTACAGCGAATGACCCGTCAGGAAGAAACCCGCTGGCAGACCGAAAATTTATTCGAAACCGTAGTGGCGCCAATGATTGGTGCCGAGCCCAAACCTGAATTTGCCTTTTGATTAAGAGACGTTTATGAAACAAATGAATGCCACTGAACTGGCTGCCTGGCTGCCGGATCACCAAGCTGTATTAATTGATGTTCGTGAAGCCCACGAACTTGCCAATGGCATGTTAAAAGATGCCAGACATATTCCAATGAACCATATTCCGGCGCGGATCGGTGAACTTGAATCCGCAAAAGACAGTCCGATAGTGCTGATTTGCCGTTCCGGGCAGCGCAGCATGCAAGTGGGCCAGTATCTTGAACAATCTGGCTTTACCGATGTGATTAACCTGCAGGGCGGAATGAATGGCTGGGCGACCGATGTCGACCCCTCAATGCGGGTGTACTGATATTTCATGAAACTTTCGATAATCGTAGTTTTGCTGGCGGCATCCTTGCCAGTCAGCGCAGCGCAGGACTTGTTAGACAGCTACGATTTAGCGTTACAAAGCGATCCGCAACTGATGGCGCAGGCCGCTAATCAGTTAGCGACCGCCGAGCTTGCCGAACAGGCAGATGCCTTGTTTTTGCCTGAAATTGGTTTAACTGCTGATGCCGGTAAAGTCCGGACTGACACCTCGTCACAACAATTTGGCGGTCGGACTGACTCGATAGATCGTGGTTACACACTCAGCATTATTCAGCCCGTTTACCGGCGCGAAAATTTTGTTCAGAACCGGCAGGCCGATATTGCGATAAGTGGCGCTGCAGCGCAGTATCAGGTCGCTGAGCAGGCGTTGATTGTCCGAGTTGCCGATGCGTATTTTGCTGTGCTGGGTGCCAAAGATGATTTGCAGTTTGCCGAGGCCGAGCGCGAAGCCATCAGTGAGCAGTTGCTGGAAGCAAAGCGTCGTTTTGAAGTCGGCCTTGCCACGATTACCGATGTCACTGAAGCGCAGGCTGCCTTTGATATTGCTAATGCAGCGGTGATTGCCGCTGAAAATGCACTGGCCAACAGCCGTGAATTATTACGCGAAACTACCGGCCAGTATCCTGACAGCTTGTCACCGCTCGTTGGAGAAACACCCTTAGTTCGCCCGGAACCGGAAAACCCGGAGCAGTGGAGTGAAACCGCGCTGCTAACCAATCCATCGTTGCAGGTCGTCGGCAGTAATGTTGATTTTGCCCGTGAAAACATTGAGTTACAGCGCAGTGGTCATTACCCGTCGCTGGATGTTGTCGCGCAAAAAAATTACAGCTCACAAAGTGAAAATAATCTCAGTGGTGGCAGTCAGACCCATCAGGAAGCATTGGTTTTGCAATTTAATCTGCCGATTTATTCTGGTGGCGCTGTCAGTTCGCGTACCCGTGAGGCAGGCTTCCGGCTGGATGAAGTGATGCAAACCGAAGAACAGCTGCGACGCGCCGTGTTGCGGCAAACCCGCGAAGCCTATAACAGTGTCCTTTCCGGTATCAGTCAGGTCCAAGCATTGGAACAGGCGGTGCGCTCCAACGAAAAAGCACTGGAAGCTACCGAAGCCGGGTTTGATGTCGGCACCCGCACCACAGTTGATGTGCTCAATGCCCGCCGTGAATTATTCAGTGCCCGTCGTGATTATGCTCGATCGCGCTACAACTATATTGTGAACACCCTTCGCTTGAAACAAGCGGCCGGCATCGTTACAGTCAACGACTTACAACAAATCAATACATGGCTGGCCAATAGTTGATTGGCAACTGAGCAAAGCAAGGAGCAATTCATCATGATGACGCAGACAGCTGAGAGTGTGCTGGTGGTCATTGATATACAACAAAAACTGGCAGCGGCAATGCCCAAAGGCGTTCGCGACAGAGTGGTCGGCGAGGTCAACACACTGTCAACTGCTGCGGATGTGCTGCAGATCCCGGTATTGGTGACCGAACAATACCCCAAAGGTCTGGGGCCAACGGAACCGGCACTGGCCAGTAAGTTACCGGCCAAAACGCAAATCATCGAAAAAACCGCTTTTTCCTGCGCCAGCGTGCCGGAATTTATGCAGGCATTAAAAGCAACGGGCCGCAAGCAGGTAATTCTCACCGGTATGGAAACCCATATTTGTGTCCTGCAAACCGCGATTGATTTGCGTCAGGCAGGTTTTGAGGTGTTTGTGGTTGAGGATGCGGTCAGTTCACGGCTGAAAGGCAATCAATATAACGCCCTGCATCGAATGCGGCTGGCGGGTGTGGTGATTACCAATGTCGAATCTGTGTTGTTTGAATGGCTGGGGGATGCCCAGCATCCGCATTTTAAAACGCTGGCGAAATTGATCCAGTAGTGGCTGTTGCGTTTTCATCCCAGGCTTTAAAGGCCAGCAATTTATCGCGAGGCAGGAAGGCTAACGCGATACTCCAATAAAGTCATTCCGGAATTTTCCTGAGTAATTATCCGGAATTCAGCCAGCCGCTCTGGATTCCCGCCGCCGCGGGAATGACCCTGGTTTTTATGCCATTACTGCAGGGCCCTTGCAATCAGGCATGCAGCCGCTGACGTTTATTGGCCGTGCCCTGACGTGCCGGTTTATTAAGTTGTGGCAGCCTGACAAAGTCAGCTTTGCCTTTAATGCCGTTACGCTCAAAGTCTTGCATCAGTAATGCTTCGGCTTGCGTTGTTTCGATAGCCAAATCTTCAGTCATCACCAGATAGAGCAATTCAAACAGGCGCTTAAGTGCGATATGCGCTGTCTGACCGGTACGTTGATACAGCGCTTCACTGATCTGCATAAACCGTTCAAAAGGCTGGTCACCGAGTAACACCGGCAACGTATTGATAAAGCGGCCTGAGTTGCCAATCAAATCCCAGAAGCGGGCAAAGCGGCTGACCTGTTGCATGTCACTAAAGCTGATATCGCGGCTGCACAACAGGTTATACGGTGGCAGCGGATTAAATCGCAGTTGATAGTTTTCAATATGCCGGTTCAGTGGTGCACCGCGCAGCCGCTTTAAGATCCCGACCTGAATTTCATGCGGATTCAGCGCCACCAGTTGATCAAAACTATTGGCGAAGTTTGCCAGTGTATCGCCGGGCAGGCCGAAAATCAGATCGGTATGCAGATGCGCGCCGGTTTGTTTACGCAGCCACCTAATATTGCTTTTACTTTTGTCATTGTCCTGCCGGCGGCTGATCCGTTTTTGAATGTCGATATCAAAAGTCTGAATGCCGATTTCAAACTGCAGACTTTGTGGCGGAAATTTTTGCAAAATGGTCTGCAGTTTTTCCGGTAAATTATCCGGCACCACTTCAAAATGCAGATACAGATCGTCGCTCATCCGCGCCAGGAAAAACTCCAGAATCGCCACACTGGTGCTGACTTTGAGGTTAAACGTGCGGTCGATGAATTTATAGTTACGCACGCCGCGCCGCCACAACAAATCCATTTCCGCCAAAAATGCCTCCAGCGGAAAGGCGGTGGCGGTTTTATCCAGCGCCGACAGGCAGAATTCACATTTAAACGGGCAGCCGCGTGAGGCTTCCACATAAATCAGCCGGTTTTTGATGTCTTCGTCGTTATAAAGTGAATAAGGTAAAACCAGATTTTCAAGCGGCGTGGCGCGGCCGTCGATATATTTTTCTGCCGGCGTCTGGCCCGTCAGAAGTTGCTGACAAAGTTCGCGAAAATCCTGTTCTCCCGGACCGGCAATAACATAATCGGCTAATTCACAAACCGGGGGTAAATCGGGTTTATGGCTCACTTCCGGGCCGCCAAGGACAATTTTCAGATCAGGCTGAATGGTTTTAAGCAAAGCCACCACAGCCTCGGTTTCTTTGACATTCCAAATATACACACTGAAACCGATGACCTGCGGCTGCCGGTTGAGCAGTTGTTCGGCGATTTGCTGAGCCTGTTCCTGAATGGTGAACTCAACAATCGCGGCCTGCTGCTGCAACTCAGCCAGATTGGCCAGTAAATAACGCAGCCCGAAAGCACTATGCATAAAGCGGGCATTGAGCGTCGTTAAGAGAATTGGTGTGCTCATACTGGGTTGTTTAAGGCCTGTTGTTTTTGCCGGACAAACTGCGCCAGTTCATCGAGCACTTGCTGCTGCGCGGCGGTTAAATCCTGTTGCTGACATTCGGCCAGCGCCGCGTCAAAATCAGCAAACGTCAGCCAGCCACTGTCGGGCTGATTTAGGCGTTGTTGGCAAAACTGCTGCCACTGACTTTGCTCTTCTACAGATAACGACTGTGGCCAGTTACGCGCCCGGTAACGAAACAACATGTCTGTTAAACGACTATCATTAAAGGGCTGTTGAAAATCCGCCAGCTGCGCGGGGCTTAGCTGCCGGATCTGCTGCATTTTCTGTTTATCATCATTATCAAAAAAACCGCCACTATACAG
>CAMPHB010000078.1 GCA_946885755.1 uncultured Methylophaga sp.
GTTATCTGCTGAGCAGCTCAGCAGCCTGTTTCCCGACAAACTCGAACGCCCGCCCCGCAGCTAATCTTCAATTTCCGAGCTGCATTGCGTCTTTGCAATGCCGATCTGTCTAATTGAGGATTTTGTATGTCTTTATTAATAAACATTTTTGCCGGTTTACTAGCCCTGTTGTCCGTTACGCCGGTCTTTGCCAACACCACTGAGTACACACTGGTGATTGATCGTCAAACGGTCAATCTCACCGGCAATCCGGTAAGCAAAATTACCGTCAATGGCGGTATTCCCGGTCCGATTCTGGAATTTACCGAAGGTGACACGGCGGTGATTCATGTTGAAAACCGGCTGGACGAACCCACCTCGGTGCACTGGCATGGTTTGCTGTTACCCCCCGATATGGATGGTGTGCCCGGGCTGGGCGGCTATGAAGCGATCCCCGCCGGCGAGCGTTTTACCTATCAGTTTGATCTTCGCCAAAACGGCACATACTGGTATCACGCTCACAGCAACACGCAAGAGCAGGAGGGTCATTACGGCGCGTTGATCGTGCATCCGCAAGGTGACTCGCCGGTGAAAGCCGATCGCGATTATGTGATGTTGATTTCTGATTTCAGTGAAGAAACCGGCCAAGAGATCATCAGCAATATCAAAAAAAGCCCGCACTACTACAACTATGCACAGCGCACTGTTGGTGACTTTTTTGACGATGTTCGTGAGCAAGGCTTTCTGTCGGCCTGGAAAAATGCCAGTCAGTGGGGACAAATGCGCATGTCACCAACCGATCTTGCCGATGTTCGCTACGATGCATTTCTGCTCAATGGTCAAACCAACGAGCAGAACTGGACCGGCATTTTCAAGCCCGGTGAACGGGTTAGATTAAGATTTATCAATGCTTCGGCGATGTCTTTGTATGACGTACGGATCCCGGGCCTGAAAATGACCGTAGTGCAGGCCGATGGCCGTTATGTCGAGCCGGTTGAAATTGATGAATTTCGTTTTGCTGTCGCGGAAACCTACGATGTCATTGTCACGCCAGCAGCAGATAAGGCCTATACCATTGCTGCGGAGTCCATAGATAGGACAGGCTTTGCCCTCGGCACGCTGGCGCCACAACAGGGCATGAAAGGCCCTGCACCGGAAAAACGGCCCCGCAGTTTATTAACCATGGTCGATATGGGTCACGACATAGATCATGGTAGTAGCGAGATGCAACATGATGACATGGAGATGGATCACAGCGGTCATGATATGTCGGAGAGTGATAAATCAGCCATGCAAAGCGGCTGGGCTGATGCCGGCACCCCTGAAGGTCATAAAGCTTTGCAATACAGTGATTTGCGCTCGCTGGATAAACAAACCGATTTGCGGCCAGCCGAACGGGAAATTGAAGTGGAACTCGGTGGCAATATGGAACGTTTTATCTGGACCATCAACGGCCGTAAATTTTCGGATCCAGATTTTCAGCCGATACAGCTGCGTTATGGCGAACGGGTACGGCTGGTTTTCAAAAATACTACGATGATGGCACACCCGATGCATTTGCACGGCATGTTTGTACAACTGGAAAACGGCCAACCAGCAGCCAAACTGCCGGATAAACATACGGTGAATGTGCCGCCCGGCGACAGTTATTCGGTATTACTGACGGCTAATGAAGCCGGTGAATGGGCATTTCATTGCCATCTTCTATACCACATGGCTGCTGGCATGATGTCCAAGGTGGTGGTTGCTGAATATAACGATGAGCTGGCAGAGGCTCCCGCAACTTCAGATAAAGAAATGGGAGGTCATCATGGCCACCATTAACATTAAGCTATTTATCGCGCTATGTTTCGGCCTGTTGGCAGCGAATCTGCAGGCCAGCGATTTACACGACGATCATGGCAGCGCGATCTATCATGCATTCTGGCTGGAAGCTCAGCATGGGGGCGGCAGCGAGGGTGATAAAAGTCACGTTGAATGGGACGGCTGGATAGGCGGTGATACCCATAAATTATGGCTCAAAGGTGAATTGGAAGGCCACAAAGGCCAGCTTGAAGAAAGTGAAGTCTGGGCACTGTACAGTCGCAATGTCGCCGATTTCTGGGATCTGCAATTGGGCCTGCGCCATGACAGTCAGCCACAGTCGACATCTTATGCAACCATCGGTTTTAACGGGCTGGCGCCATATTTATTCGAAACCCAGGCGCATTTATTTGTCAGTGATTACGGCGATGTCAGTTTCCGGCTGAAGCAAAAAAATCATTTGCTGTTTACCCAGCGATTTGGTTTTGAGCCTTATTATCAGCTTGATTTCACGGCGCAGAATGTGGCCCGGCAATCCTTGGGGCGTGGTCTAAGTGAAGGAGAACTGGGCGTTAAACTCTTCTATGAAATCAACCGCAAACTGGTGCCTTATATCGATTTTAAATACGAGCGCAAATTTGGCCGCACAATGTCCATCGCAAGTAATAACGGTGAACGACAAGAAGACTGGTTGGTATCACTGGGTATTAAACTATTGTTCTAAGCAGTAAAATGACGCCGGCAAAGCCGCTATTTTTAAAGGCTTTGCCGGCGATATCCCAACAAAATGAATTTTTCCGGTTGTCCGCCATCTAAAGGTTTGATACCACAACTTCAAAAAGACTCTATCGTGATGAAAGCCTTGTTAATGCTCAGTTTTATGTTCGTTTTGCCCAGCGCTCATGCCATCGAAGCTGAAAGCTGCGAAGTCTGGCAGCAAAAGGCCAATACTTTTATGACTTATCGCCAGCAAGGCCTGCCGATTGCAGAAGCAATGCAGGAAGCAGCCGGCAATAAAACCCGCGGCCTGTTGCTGCGTGCCTATGCCGAACCTGTTGAAAATGGTCTTGAAGCACAATATGAAGTTATCGGCTCGTTCAGCGAAACCGTATTCAATGAATGTCAGGCTGGCCTGGCTGCAGCTGACACCAATCAACCCTGAAGTCTAACTGCTGAACAGTTTATTGATGGCCGCTAAATTATCCTGAATAAACGTGGCAAACGCCTGAGCAGCGGGGCTCAGGTGTTTGCCTTTGGGATACACCAGACACCAGCTTCGGCGCAGTGCAAAATCTTTAACCGGCACGATTTTCATCAATCCGAGATTTAACTCTGTCTGCACACTCAATTTTGGCACTACTGCCACACCCAGACCGGCCAGTACACCTTGCTTGAGCGTTTCTATTGAGCCCATTTCCATAAATGGTTGCGCGGTCAAATGTTGCTGCTGACAGTACTGTTCCAGCGCCAGACGGCTGCCAGAACCCGTTTCGCGCATCAGCAGCGGTTGCTGTAAAAATCGTGATAACGTCATCGCACCCTTACCCTTGAGTTTAAAATCAGCCGTCATCACCGGCACCATGACATTGTCAAGAAACGGCAAAATGGTCAGCGGCCGATCTGATGGCACCAACCCCATCACCACCAAATCATCGCTATTATTGGCCAGCCGCTCAATCGCGCCAGCCCGGTTAACCACATGCAGCGAGACTTTGACCTCCGGATATTGTTTTAAAAAGGTTTTTAATAACGGTGGCACCACATATTGTGCTGTATTGACCAGGCACAAGCGCAACTCACCGGAAAGCCTGCCTTTAAGCGCATGTAACTCACTTTGTAAATCACTGAGCTGGCCAAACATTTGCCCGATGCAGGCAGCGATCCGTTCACCTGCGGGTGTGCAATACAATGTCCGGCCAATATATTCAAATACCGGCGCTTCAACGGCTTCTTCGAGTTTACGGATCTGTGAGCTGACCGCAGGTTGCGTCAGCCCTAATACTTCAGAAGCTTTGCGATAACCTTTGTGCTCGTAAACCGCCTGAAAAATTTGTAATTGCCGGAATGACAGCCGATTTAATAATTGTTGTAAACTAAGTGACATCAGCCTCTCCCGCCCACTAATAACCAATAACTTATCACTAGACAAAATTTTATCAACTTTTAATTATGAGTCGGCTGATTTAAGCTTTTTTTCATGTTATCCGGGAGACCGCTATGCTGAAAAAAGTGATGATTGCCAATCGCGGTGAAATTGCAGTGCGCATTGTCCGCGCCTGTGCCGAGATGGGCATCCGTTCGGTGGCTGTCTACACCGAAGCCGATAAATATAGCCTGCATGTTAAACGCGCCGATGAAGCACATTCACTCGGTGACGATCCGGTCGCCGGTTACTTGGACCCGCTGCGTATTGTTAATCTGGCACTGCAAACCGGTTGTGATGCTATCCATCCGGGTTATGGTTTTTTATCTGAAAATGCCCGTTTTGCGCAGCTTTGTGAACAACATGGCATTACCTTCATCGGTCCCAAATCCGGTGTTATTGAGCAAATGGGCGATAAAACCGCCGCCCGTGACAGCATGCGTGCTGCCGGTGTGCCGATAACACCCGGCTCTGATGGCAACCTGAAAGATCTCGATGAAGCACTGACGCTGGCCGAGGAAATCGGTTATCCGGTGATGATCAAAGCCACATCCGGTGGTGGCGGCCGTGGTATTCGCCGCTGTGATTCGGCCTCTGAACTGCGCCAGCAATACCCACGGGTAATTTCTGAGGCCACCAAAGCCTTTGGCAGTGCCGAGGTATTTTTAGAAAAATGTATCGTTAATCCCCGCCATATCGAAGTTCAGATTCTCGCTGACAGCCACGGCAATGTAGTGCATCTGTATGAGCGTGATTGTTCCATTCAGCGCCGAAATCAGAAGCTCATTGAGATCGCGCCCAGCCCGCAATTGACGCCAGAACAGCGTGACTATATCGGTGAACTGGGTGTCAAAGCCGCCAAAGCGGTGGGTTATGAAAATGCTGGCACCGTCGAGTTTTTGCTGACAGGCAATCAGGTGTATTTCATGGAAATGAATACCCGTATTCAGGTTGAGCATACGATTACTGAACAGATCACCGGCGTTGATATTGTCCGTGAACAATTACGCATTGCCAGCGGCCTGGCGCTTAGTTACCGTCAGCAGGATATTCAGTATCGCGGTTTTGCGATGCAGTTTCGGATCAATGCCGAAGATCCGAAAAACGATTTTCTACCGAGCTTTGGCCGTATTACTCATTATTATGCGCCGGGCGGCCCTGGGGTGCGGATTGATACGGCTATCTACACCGGCTATGAGATCCCGCCGCATTTTGATTCGATGTGTTTAAAATTGGTGGTCTGGGCGCTGAACTGGGAAGACGCCGTGGATCGCGGTCAGCGGGCGCTCGACGACATGCGCTTACATGGTATTAAAACCACCGCGACCTACTATCAGCAAATCCTCAAACACCCGGATTTTCGTAGCGGCCACTTTGATACCAGCTTTGTGCCCAGCCATCCGGAACTGCTTAACTATTCTGAAAAACGTCATCCCAGCGCCGTCGCGCTGGCCATTGCCACTGCCCTTGCCGCCCATGCCGGCTGGTAAACCGACTGTACTGCCGGAGATTTTGTGATGAAAAAAATTGAAGTAACCGATGTCATTTTGCGCGACGCCCATCAGTCGCTGATTGCCACGCGGATGCGCACTGAAGACATGCTGCCGATTTGCGACAAACTCGACAAGGTCGGCTATTGGTCGCTGGAAGTCTGGGGCGGTGCAACGTTTGACGCCTGTGTGCGGTTTTTGAAAGAAGATCCCTGGCAGCGGCTGCGTGATTTAAAACAAGCGCTGCCCAATACCCGCCTGCAAATGCTGTTGCGCGGTCAAAACCTGCTGGGTTACCGGCATTATGCCGATGATGTGGTCAAAGCCTTTGTCGAAAAATCAGCCGAAAACGGCATTGATGTGTTCCGGATTTTCGATGCCTTAAATGATCTGCGTAATCTGGAAACAGCGATGAAAGCTGTTAAGGACAGTGGTAAACATGCACAGGGCACTATTGCTTACACCACCAGCCCGGTACATACGCCAGATTTATTCGTCAAACAGGCATTGGCTTTGCGTGATATGGGCGCCGATTCCATTGCCATTAAAGATATGGCCGGCCTTTTGGCACCGTATCCGACTTTTGAACTGGTGCAGGAGATCAAATCGGCGGTCGATTTACCGCTGGTTATCCACAGCCATTCAACTTCCGGTCTTGCCGCCCAGTGTCAGTTAAAAGCCATCGAAGCTGGTGCGGATCGAATTGATACTGCCATTTCATCGTTTGCCAGCGGCACCAGCCATCCGGCCACTGAAGCGCAGGTGGCCATGCTGCGTGATACTGAGTGGGACACCGGACTTGATTTACACCTGTTAACCGAAATTGCCGACTATTTCCGAGACGTTCGCAAAAAATACCAGCAATTTGAGAGCGAGTTTACTCGCGAAGATGTCATGGTGCAGGTCAGTCAGGTACCGGGCGGTATGATGTCTAACCTGGCTAACCAGCTGAAAGAACAAAACGCACTCGATAAAATCCGCGATGTTTTCGAAGAAATCCCCCGGGTTCGCAAAGATCTGGGCTACCCGCCGCTGGTCACACCCACCTCACAAATTGTCGGTACTCAGGCGGTT
>CAMPHB010000079.1 GCA_946885755.1 uncultured Methylophaga sp.
ACACTGACCGGCATGATGTTCAGTCATATTGCGATGGCCGATCATGGTCCGGCGTTGGATCTGGAACAGCTTGAAGTCACCGCTCAGCAATTAGCACCAGCCGGTGCCAATCGTGCTGATGCACAAGCTGAATTACGCCTGACACCGGGTGGTGTGTCACTGGTTGATTTGGATAATGTCAAAGAAGGTCATGTCGCCAGTTTGGCCGATATGCTGCGTTATGTGCCGGGCGTTTGGGCCAACAGCAGTGCCGGTGGTGAAGAATTATTTTTGTCCAGCCGCGGCAGTAATCTGGATTCGATTGATTACGATAAAAATGGCGTCAAATTGTTACAGGATGGTTTGCCGATAACCAGCGCTGATGGCAATAATCATAACCGGTTTGTTGACCCGCTCAGCGCCCAGTATGCCGTGGTCGCACGCGGTGCCAATGCGATGAAATACGGTGCCAGTACCCTCGGCGGGGCGATCGATTTTGCAACACCAACGGCTTATGACCTGCCGCGTTTCAGCCTGTTTAGTAACTACGGCAGTCATGGCATGTTTCAGAATCGTATCTCCGCCAGCGGTGTTTACGATGATCAGCTGGATGGCACCATCACACTCGAAGATCGCCAGTATGACGGCTATCGCGACCAGACCGAGCAGGAGCGTACCGGTATTTATGCTAATGCAGGGCTGGCGCTGACCGATAAAATCTCCACTCGTTTTTATCTGACACATCTGGAAAACGATATCGAACTGCCCGGTGCGTTAACCCGTCAACAAGTCCGTGAAGATCCCGATCAGGCCACACAAGTTGCCAATCTGGGCGATTACCGGCGTGATGTTAAAGCTTTCCGGTTAGCCAATAAAACCACGATTGATATCGACGCCAACCGCCGCCTGGAATTTGGTCTGGCCTTTGAGGAGCAGGAGCTGAATCATCCGATTGTTTTTGGCCAGTTTTTCAGTCTGTACATTCAAAACCGCCAGCGCAATGTTTCGACTATGGCCCGTTATCATCATAAGATCGACGATCATCAACTATTGTTTGGTGTGAACTACGCCGAGGCGGATGTCAGTGGTGGTCAATACAACAATGATTTTGGGCAACGCGGTGCACAGCGCAGTGATGTTCAGGAAGATGCCAGCACACTGGAATTTTATGCCATGGATCGCTGGCAGTTTGCCGATAACTGGACACTGGTGGGCGGCGCGCAGTTTGTGTCGGCAGATCGTGAAGTCATGCAAACCAGCACTGCCACCGGACAAATCACCAATAACCCGGATGATCGGTATCAGGCGGTCAACCCCAATATCGGCCTGATTTACCAGCTGAATGAACAGACCAGCTTGTACAGCAATATCAGTCGTATTTATGAGCCACCAACCAATTACCAACTGACCGATAATACCGGTGCTAACCCGGTCGAGTTGGATGCCATGAACGGCGTGGTGTTTGAAATCGGTAGCCGCGGCCATTACACACAAAATGACTGGCTGGACTGGAACTGGGATGTGTCGCTGTATCACGCAAAAATTAAGGATGAAATTCTGTCCACGGAATTGCCCGGCGCGCAGGGTATCGGACTGGCCACCAATATCGATAAAACTACCCATACCGGCATCGAAACGTTGCTGGGTGCGGATATCAAACTGGATAAATCCGGCACTCATCGCCTGACCCCACTGGTTAGCCTGACGCTGAATAACTTCCACTTTGATGATGACGATGTCTGGGGTAATAACGAACTGCCGGCCGCGCCTACTTATGCCTTGCGTGGTGAAGTCATGTATCGCCATGCCAACGGTTTTTATGCCGGGCCGACCGTTGATCTGATTGGCAAACGCTACGCTGATTTTGCCAACAGCTACACCGTCGATGATTATGCGTTGATGGGCTTAAAAGCGGGCTGGGAAAACGAGTCTTTCCGGGTGTTTGCCGAAATTCGTAACCTGTTTGACCGCGACCATATTGCCACCCACAGTGTGCAAAGTACTGCGGCTGCCGATGCGGCTATTCTCTATCCGGGAGAGCCACGTTCTGCTTATGTCGGCGTTGAATATCGCTACTGGTAAATACAGAAAAGAGTCATCCCGACCGCAGCGGAAGGATCTCAAACCAACACTGTCATTGCGAACAAAGTGAAGCAATCTGGGTCATGACTAATGACCCACAACGACAATAGGTTGAACGTCGGTATGAGTGACACGCCTGAAACATCTGATAACGAACAAACACCTGAGCCTGATAATGCCCGGGCGGACAACGAAATCGCTGACCAGCCCCCAATCAAGCCAGCGAAACGTGCCATACGATTCTGGTTAATCTTTGGCCTGTTCGCTTTATTAGTTGTTCTTCTTATTGTTCGTGATGACCTGCGACAGAACGTCGCTGAAAGCAGCGAAAGCGCCGTCCGTTATGTGGCCTTTGATATGTTGGGCTGGTCTCCAAGAGATATCTTTGTCTGGCGTTTACGATTGGCAGGTTTGCTGGATAGCCCACTGGGACAACGCTGGATAAATGCTGTTGACCTGGCAAGTGAGCAGCCTGTGCAAGCTGGCGGTCAGTACCGCACCACTGAATCCTTTGCCAGCGATGAAGTTGCGGCACATGTTTATCAGGTAAGGCTTGAACGAGGCGAAAAGCTGATATGGCAATTCACACGACTGGATACTGCTGATAGTCGGCTTTATGCCAGCCTGGAGCGACGTGGAAAAAACGATGAAGCATGGTCAACCGTTACAGAACTAGACGCAGATGACACTACCAATAGTCAGGTTGTCTCCAAAGCGGGCGACTACCGCATCGTTCTGCAACCAGAGTTATTTGCCAATGCAGAATATTCATTGGCAATGGCCAATGGCGGTTCATTACCGTTCCCCGTAGCAGGTGCAACACAGCGCGATATTGGCAGCATCTTTGGTGTTGATCGTGATGGCGGCGCCCGTCAGCATCACGGCGTCGATATCTTTGCCGATAAGGGAACACCCGTCACAGCAGTGATTGATGGCCATGTTCGAACCGGTACAAGTGCCCGTGGCGGTAAACACGTCTGGCTATCCGGCAGCATGATTGGTCTTGGCAGTGCCCGTTATTATTACGCCCATCTGGATGCATTCGAAGTCGAGTCCGGCGACAAAGTTAAAAAAGGTGAGATCCTTGGATACATGGGTAATACAGGCAACGCTGTTACCACGCCACCGCATCTTCACTTTGGCATTTACTCGGGCGGCCCGGTTGATCCTGCACCTTTTCTGAAACCCGAGCCGGTATTACCTGATCTCTAAACATCTTGATGGGCTGCTTCATCCCAGTTGATCAACATCTATAACTTATGAGTTTGCCAGCCATTTAAATCTGTAAAATATTCAAGCCACGACATCCGCAATGGATTAGGAAAAAAGGAAATCAGGTTATGGAATGTACACAATTCCAAACATCAATAAATCAATTCAGCCCGGGTAACCGGGCGTTATCAGAAACCATGCCGGGGTGCGCCAGTCGATGTCAGCCTGTGTGCCACTCATCATGGTCACTGTCCTAATGCGTGTTGCTCATCTCATTGTTTTTCTCGCCATAGCATTGGTCCTCGGTGCGTGCGAACCAGAACCGGAATTGTCTGCCGATGATCAAATAAATAACGCAAACTCCGCGCAGGCAGCCTCGCCTCAGAAGCCCACTACAGCTCCCTCTGATCAGGTGACACAAAAAGGTGATCGGACACCGGAGACGGACCCATGGCTCTTCGAGGGAATTCCCAACTTTGAAGACCTTTTGGCTGGACGGGATGGTGACTGGCTTGTTGTGCTCGGCTCATCTGTTCACTCCGGAAAACCATCGGCACCGACTATCATGGCGACAACTGATCCCAAACTTGCGGCCGTCCAACAGCAGGTGTGGAACACTGGTCGTGTTCCATTTGTGGTGGATTCTACAGAGCTGCCGGGGTTTGAGCCGGGCTTCACAGTCGTCGTGTTGGGCCCTTACACAAAGGCGCAGGCCGAAGATCAGCTTGCTGCAATCAGCGGGGTAGTGTCAGATGCTTACCTCAAGCAGGGATGGTAACGGCTGTTTTTTTTGTGCTTTATAATCATTCGTCTCATTGGTTCTACAATACTTGTCTGTAATCCAAGGTGATGGCAAATCACCAATCTACCGGAAATCAAATTGTATGACCCTTGATCCTCTCAGACGGGCCGGTTGATCCTGCAGCTGTTCTGAAATCAAAGTCCGTGTTGCCTACGGATAATATCGGGTTTGGTGAGCTAACTTTTAAAGTGAAGCTCGCTGCTACTCATCACAAATTTAAGCGGATATGAAATTGATTAAAAAATACGGCCTGGTGAATGGGCTCTGCCTGCTCATTATTATGATAAGCGTGCCCGGAATAACCCATGCACAAATACAAGCCAACACCAGCCTGAAATCGAAGTATATTTGGGGCGGCGTCGAGATGGGCGATGGTGCTGTCGTACAAGGTAACCTCAAATACACTGCTGAAAACGGTCTGTTTGTTGGTGGGATGTTTTCCACGCTGGATTTCAGTCATCCCGGTAATAACCAAATTGATATTAAGGCGGGATACAGCGGTTCGTTAGGTCAGCTTAATTATGAAACCGGTCTAGTCAGGCACGGTTTTACTGGCGATAGCCCCACCGATGAGGACGCTGGTGTACTTAGATCTTTCTTTTCCGGTTCTCTCGGAAGTATGCATTTCATCGTGTTAAGTCCGCTTAACGATTCGAACTGGACTTCAGCGGGTGATGTTTATGCCAATATCGGCTTTGTACAACCCCTGCCAGCCGAGTTTCGCTTTGCTGTCAACGCAGGGGCGTATTATTTTAATGATGATGCAGTCTTTAGCGATGGCCGGGTCGCTTTTGAGAAGACGCAATCATTTGCCTTTCGGGATGCCACACTGAGTATCAATCGTGCCGTTACCGGAATGCCGTTAGACTTGGGGCTGCATTACTCGATTGGTGGCGAGCGGCAGAATGGCCTGGAACTGGACGACCATGTCTGGTTTAGCATCAATATGCGTCTGCCCTGAAACGGTTTATCTTACTTCTATGCGGAAGTGCATCCCCTTAGAATGCGACTAGGGAGGATGAATCCGATGATTACTCCAAAAACGTATTTATTTGTTTTATTGCTTGTCCTGCCAAATTTCGCATTTTCAGCCGATCGGGAAGCGACCGTATGTGGCTGGTTTAAAGAGCGGTTGGTTTTTACCATGTGGAGTTCGATGGCTCCGAATCCTGATGCGTCCAGAGTTGCCGTATATGACCTTATCCAGAGAACAGAATTTACCACCGCTGATAACAAAGTTCTGAGGGGTTACAAATATCTGGCACAAGATGAAAACGGCCTGGCAACAGAACCCAAAGGCTACATTCTGATGGCGATGGGTAATGCCATGATAGCCGACCAAGTGATTACTGGTTTAGAGCGTTTTTCTCAGCGCGGTTACGATACCTATATTTTTGATTACCGCGGCTACGGCGAGTCACAAGGCAAACGCAGAATTAACGCCATCATCGAAGACTACAAAGAATTAGTTGATCACCTGAACGGACAATATGAAAAACAGCTGCTTTATGGGGTTTCTCTTGGTGGTGCTGTTATCGCCAACGTAATAGGAAGTGGCGCGCAGTATGATCGCGCGGTGATTGATGCCAGCCCAAGCAGGCTATCACCTCACGGCTGTCCAGAGCGTATCTATCCTGCTTAAATTTTTCCAGTTTATGCAAAAAACCTATTGGTCATAACCGGTGAAATCGACTCTATTCTTGGCAACGAAATGACGTCAGAGTTTAGAGAGCGAGCCGAGCAAAAAGGGGCGACGGTTTTTCATGGCCCAAATTATTCCCATCCTTTTATGGACAGCAGTCATGACATTCATAATGAGCGATTAAATCGAGTGATTAATTTTCTGGATGGTAGTGAGGGCAATTGATGGCTGAACACAGGATAGGCAGCTTCAAGCCTGTTTGATCAATTCCATATCCATCATAGAGTTTGCCAGCAATGCAAATCTGTGGAATATTCAGACCACAGCACTCAATAGATTGGATAAATGAAAATCAAGTTGGTTGAACCATTAACACATTATTTACTCATCTATTTGAGATAAAAAACGAAAAACATTTATGGTAACGAAAGGAAGTCGAAGTGCCAGAATATAAACTAGTATCACTTAAAATTTCTCTACCTCCGTTTCGTAAGCTCAAAAAAATAGAAATCAATTTCTCTGAAAGAATAACTTTGATTGCAGGACATAATGGTATAGGCAAGTCCACTATACTAGGTCTAGTGGCAAACGGTTCAGGACTCACAGAGAAGACTTTCATTACTTACTCTGGTCGTACATTGTAGTGGTTTACTGATCCCGGACACCATATTAGGAGGTAATATGACCTCCAAC
>CAMPHB010000080.1 GCA_946885755.1 uncultured Methylophaga sp.
CTGCCGCGCCCAACGAAGCACCGCTGGCGACACCCAGAGTGAAGGGGGTCGCCAGTGGATTATGAAACATCGCCTGAAATACCAAACCGCACAAAGCCAGTCCACAGCCGGCCAGAAAGGCAAACAACAGCCGTGGCAGACGGATATCCCACAAGATTTGCTGGCGGATCTCGGCGCTATCAATGGCTTGTAAATCCAGCCAGGGGCTGACGATAACGACAACAAGTGTCAGCAACAGCAAAGCCAGCAGCGTATGTTTGCGGTGTATAGGTAAACGATTCATCAAATATCCGCCGTCAGTGCGACATTAAGACCGGTTTGCGGATGCTGCACAAACACAAAATCTTGTTGATACAGATCCTGCAGTCGCTGCGAATCAAGAAACTCTCTTGCCTCACCCTGCCACAATTGCCCGCCGTCTTTTAACGCCAGAACGCTGTCGGCATGCTGGCCGGCGTGGTTAATATCATGAGTGACTTCGATGATAGTTTTGCCATGGTCGTGGTGCAGGGTTTTGATCAGTTGCTGAACTTCAGTCTGATGATGCGGATCCAGAAAGCTGGTCGGTTCATCAAGCAAAATCAGTGGCGTGTCCTGCGCCAGCGCCGCAGCGATCATCACTTTCTGGCATTCACCGCCGCTTAACGTCATCATTTGCCGCTGCCGGAATCGCTGACAACCGGTGATTTCCAGCGCATTGGTAATCGCCTGCTCGTCAGTAACCTGCCAACTCGCTAACCAGGTTAAATGCGGATAACGCGCCATGTGTAGAAAATCCTCGACCACAAACGGCAAAGCCCGGCCACTGTTTTGCGGCACATAACTGATTTGTCTGGCGATCTGTTTACGGGAATAGCTTTTGAGCGGTTGCTGATTCAGCCAAATTTGCCCGTGACTGAGCGGGATCATGGCATTCAGCGTGCGCAGCAACGTGCTTTTGCCTGCACCATTGGGGCCGGTAATGCAAAGATGTTCACCTGCCATCACTGAAAAATTAATATCGCTGAGCAATGGCCGGTTATCAATACTGACCTGTAGTCCGGAAATATTAAGAAGCATTATCAGCCTTTTTGATCTGAGGATGCAGTAATGCCGCAATATCTTGTAAAAGCATCACAATGCGCGGGCCGGGCACGGTCGCATAACTGGCCTCGATAATATGAATTTGCTGGTTTTTAACGGCTTTAAGCGGTTGCAGTTGCTGCCATTGCTGATGGACTTGCTGTAAATCAGCGTTATGGGCGCTGGCATCAGGGAAAATATCAATAATGATCTCCGGGTTCATTCGCAGCAGACCTTCCTGAGACACCGCCGGCACTTTTAAACGCGGATCCTGATACACATTACGACCGCCGGCAAGCTGCAGAATATCATTATAAAAATCTTGTTGGCCGGCGATATAAACCAGATCCAGTTGATCACTATTGGTGTAATGGGCAATCGCCAGCAGCGTATTTTTCAGTGGTTTGCCGGCCACTTGTTGTTTTACTTTAGCAATTTTCCGGCTTAATGACGCATGTAATTGCTGCGCTTGTTGCTGATGACCGGTTGCATCACCAATGCTGATAATACTTTGCAAAATGCCGCCCAGCCGGCTGTTATCAATCAGCAGGGTCTGGATCCCCAGTTGTTGTAACTGTTTATTTAATGATTGCTGGCGATCCAGCATGATCACCAGATCTGGTTGCCGGGCAACGATCTGACTTAAAGACGGATCCAGATAACCGCCGATTTTTGGCAGATCCTGAGCGGTTGACGGATACTGGCAAAAATCAGTGACCGCCACTAACTGCGCGTCGGCACCAATGGCAAACAGGGTTTCGGTAATACTCGGCGCCAGACTAATAATTTTTGCCGGTGGGCCATCCGCAATAGTTTTTTCAGGCGCTGCCGGTTTTTGCCAGATGGCCACTAACAAAATCGCCAGTAATGGCAATACCGGCCAGAATCGACGCATGGATTGCTCCCCGGAGCATAAAGCTGTTTATTATACGTTTTAAAAAAGCCCTTTGAGGACATGCTATGCAACTAACCGAGGCCATGCCACGGGAAGCCGAGTGCTTATATACACTTGATGAAATTGATGCCGTGCTCGATAAACTGGCAAAACAGCTTAACCATGATTATGCCGGTAAAAACCCGCTGCTGCTGTGTGTGATGAATGGCGCAGTGATCACCATGGGCCAGTTATTAACCAAGCTTAACTTTGCCCTGCAAATCGATTATATCCATGCCACTCGTTACGGTGACAACACCACTGGCGGTGAACTTATCTGGCAGGCGCAACCGCAAACGGCACTGAACGGACGCCATGTTTTACTCATTGAAGATATTTTTGACGAAGGCCATACGCTGGTGGCGTTGCGGCAGTTTTGCCATGAGCAGGGCGCCTTATCAGTGGCCTGTCTGGCATTAGCTGATAAACAACACCCGCGAAAAACCGGTCAGCAGCCGGAATATATCGGCCTTACTGTCGCGGATCGTTATGTGTTTGGTTTTGGTATGGATGTGCAGGGCTACTGGCGCAATGCACCGGGGATTTTTGCTTTACCGGAGGCAAGTTAATGATAGGTATTATTGGTGGCAGTGGACTGACAACCTTGCCGGGCTTACGGGTCATTGAACAAATTCAACTGGAAACGCCCTTTGGTGAGCCGTCGGCGCCATTAATAAAAGGAGAACTCAATGGCCGCACGCTGGTTTTTTTACCGCGTCATGGTGAGCATCACACCATTGCCCCGCATCTGATTAATTACCGGGCTAACCTATGGGCTTTACATCACTTAGGTGTCAGGCAAATTGTTGCCGTTGCCGCTGTTGGTGGTATCAGCGAGTTAATGTTGCCTGGCGCGTTGGCATTGCCGGATCAAATTATTGATTACACCTGGGGCCGTGATAGCAGTTTATTCAGCGAGGCATTCAGTGCTGATAAACATATCGATTTTACCGAGCCTTATGATGCTGGTTTGCGGCAGCGAATGATGCAGGTTGCGGCAAAAATTAAGCAGCCGCTGGTTGATGGTGGTACTTATGCGGTGACACAAGGGCCGCGACTGGAAACCGCCGCAGAAATTCGCCGTTTAGCCAATGATGGTGCTGATATGGTGGGTATGACAGCAATGCCCGAAGCCGCTATTGCCCGCGAATTGGGTGTGGCTTATGTTGGTATTGCCGTGGTGGCCAACAGAGCGGCAGGTCTCGAAAACAATCCATTAACTATGGACGCCATTATGGCGACACTGGCTGAAGCCATGGACAGGGTAAAAAGCCTGATTAGCGAATTTGTCAGCTCTGACGATTATTCGTATTCTGGTAAAGCATAAATTTCAGATCCTTGAATACTGGCCAGCACTGCATCGGGCGTATTAACCGGGATCAGCTGCAAAATCGCGCCAAAACGCGGATGGTCAAAATAATGAACTTCCTTGCTGCGCAGCCGACGGGATTCTTTTAAATTCGGATAACGCGGCCCCTGAAATGCAGCATCGCCGGCACTGCGCTGACTACCATCTTGCAGCCACAAATCCAGTTCAGCATGCAGATATGAGGATTTATAAAAACGGATATGGCCGCTGAGTCGCTCGCCATCAATGGCCACCCGCGGGCTGGCATTTTTGCTGATCGCACTTTGCTGCCAGCTGTGATAACCCAGCACCCGGTAATTGGCTGAGTTGCGCAGGCGCTCAGCGATACCTGCCAGAGATTCACGACGGGCCGGCTGAATTTTATTATTGCTGGTTTGCGGGGTAACGCTTGCCGGATCACTTGGCGGCATGACCGGTGATTGTTCGTCAGAAGACGGGTTGAGTTGTTCAAAAACCACCAGTTCAACCTGGTACCACTGCTGCGCCTGTGCCGGCAGGCTGAACAGCAAACCCGCTAAAAACAGTACGCTCAAACGATTAAAAATTGCCATGTTTTTGCCCTGTGTTATTTGCTGCTATTGTCCAATCGTTTGGCTGAAATGTCCAAGTTTTATCCGATATCAAATATATTGCTGCTATTATCAGCAGCAGCTTTAATATGAACAAAGGAGTGCAGTCATGGGCGGATTTGCAGGGTTGGTAATCGTCATTGCCGTATTGGCAGTGGTGGTCATTTTGATGGGCGTCAAACCGGTACAGCAGGGGCGTGAATTCACCGTTGAACGCTTTGGACGCTATACCCGAACCTTACGGCCCGGGCTGAATTTGATCGTTCCGGTGATTGATAAAATCGGTGCCAAAATTAATATGATGGAGCAGGTGCTGGATGTACCTTCCCAGGAAATCATTACCAAAGACAATGCCATGATTCGTGTCGATGGCGTGGTGTTCTTTCAGGTAGTGGATGCGGCAAAAGCCGCCTATGAGGTCAGTGGACTGGATAACGCGATTTTAAATCTGACCATGACCAATATCCGTACCGTTATGGGCTCAATGGATTTGGATGAGCTGCTGTCTAAACGCGATGAAATTAATACCCGATTGTTAAATGTTGTTGATGATGCGACAACACCGTGGGGTATTAAAGTCACCCGGATTGAGATTAAAGATATTGAGCCACCGGCAGATCTGGTGGAAGCGATGGGCCGGCAGATGAAAGCCGAACGGGTGAAACGTGCCAATATTCTGGAAGCGGAAGGCCATCGGCAGTCAGAAATTCTGCGTGCAGAGGGTGACAAGCAGGCTGTTGTGCTGGATGCTGAAGGCCGCCGTGAAGCAGCATTTCGTGATGCTGAAGCGCGTGAGCGATTGGCGGAAGCAGAAGCCCGGGCAACAACAATGGTCTCGGAAGCCATCGCCAAAGGCGATATTCAGGCGGTTAATTATTTTGTTGCCCAGAAATATGTCGAAGCTTTAAAAGAGATGGCATCAGCAAACAATCACAAAATCATAATGATGCCACTGGAAGCAAGTAATGTGATTGGTTCGCTGGCCGGTATTACCGAACTTGCCAAAGACGCATTTAGCAAAAAAGGTTCAGATCATGCCGCTAATTGATTTCTGGCATTGGTGGATCCTCGCGGTAGTGCTGGTCATTATCGAAATTCTCTTGCCCAGCTTTTTTGCCTTATGGCTGGCCATTGCCGCAGCATTGACCGGGCTATTATTGCTGGTGTTTCCGGCCTTGGGCTGGGAATGGCAGCTACTGGTTTTTGCCTTGTTTTCGGTGATTAGTATTATTGCCTGGCGGCGGTTTTATCAGAAACATCCGATCAAAACTGATGAACCGATGCTGAACCGGCGCGGCGAAGGTTATGTGGGCCGTGAACTGACCCTTAGTCAGCCGATTGTTGATGGTATTGGCAAAATCCGTCTGGATGATTCCACCTGGAAAATACAGGGACCGGACTGTCCTGCTGGCAGCAAAGTTAGAATTATCGCGCTTAATAATGTGGTCTTTACCATAGAGCTTGTTGACTAAATAGCAGTGCCGGCGTTTTTTAATACAGGCCTCAGCCAGCAGCAATTTCTCGATCAATACTGGCAGAAAAAACCACTGCTCATCCGTAATGCTTTTGCGCTGCCGGTCACCGATCTGACGCCCGACGACCTAGCTGGTTTTGCCTGTGAAACTGATATCGAGTCGCGACTTATCCGTCAGTTGAGTGCACAAGAATGGCAATTACAGCATGGTCCGCTGGATGAAAACCTATTTGCGCAATTAACTGAACAAGACTGGACCTTGTTGGTGCAGGATATGGATAAACACTGGCCGGCATTGCAGACGTTATGGCAGCCGTTTGCCTTCATCCCTGACTGGCGGCGCGACGATATTATGATTAGCTATGCCGTACCGGGTGGTTCGGTCGGCGCACATATTGATAACTACGACGTATTTTTGTTGCAGGCTCAGGGCATTCGTCGCTGGCAAATCGCCGATCAGCCGGAAGATAATCCGCAGTGGCTAGAAAACTGTGATTTGCGGATTCTAAAAAGTTTTGACCCGCAACAAAGCTGGGATTTGCAACCTGGTGATATGCTGTATTTACCGCCCAAGTTTGCCCATCATGGCATTGCCCAAACTGACTGCATGACCATTTCGCTGGGGTTTCGGGCACCCAGCCAGAGACAATTACTGGATGCTTTTGTTGATGCACTGGCGGCTGATGAGACAACTGAAGGTTTTTACAGTGATGCCGATTTACAGGCTAGCCGGCAAGCATCGCAAATTTCCGATAAAGACCTGCAACGTGCCAAAGCTCTGTTGCTGGCAGCAGTCGATCAGCATCCGGAAGTATTACTCAAAGCTTTTGGCCGGCAAGTGACGGAAACCAAACCGGCATTGCTGCCATGGCTGAACTCAGGCTCAGAAGCTTTCGAGTCGCAGGCGCAACTAGACACTTTTTTTCAGCAGGGCGGGATGTTGACACGCAGTAACCTAGTCCGGGTTGCCTGGCATGCTTCAGCACA
>CAMPHB010000081.1 GCA_946885755.1 uncultured Methylophaga sp.
AAAGTGGTTACGCGAATGGGTCAACCCAAATATTGATACCGATACGCTGGTGGCCAAACTGACCCAGGCGGGTCTTGAAGTTGACGCTGTAACGCCGGTTGCCGGCGATTTTCAGGGTGTGTTGGTGGGGCAGGTGAAATCGGTAAAACCGCATCCCGATGCCGATAAATTACGTATTTGTGAAGTCGATGTCGCCGCCGACGAACTGCTGAATATTGTTTGTGGTGCCGCCAATGTTCGCGAAAACTTGAAAGTGCCGGTGGCGGTGATTGGCGCCGTGTTGCCAGGTAACTTCAAAATCAAACAAGCCAAACTGCGCGGTGAACCATCGTTTGGCATGTTGTGCTCGGCCAAAGAACTGGGCCTCGCAGAATCTTCAGAAGGTTTACTGGAATTATCGGCGGATGCGCCAGTCGGGCAGGATATCCGCGAATATCTGGACTTGGATGATCAGAGTATTGAGGTCGATTTAACGCCCAATCGCAGTGATTGCCTGGGGGTGGCCGGTATTGCCCGTGAAGTGGGAGTGATCAGCCAGACCGATGTGATGGCGCCGGCTATGCCTGCCGTTACGCCAGTTAATGAGGCAACATTGCCTGTCACGGTGTCAGCGCCTGCTGCTTGTCCACGCTATATAGGGCGAGTCATTAAGGGTATCAATCCACAGGCAGAATCGCCGTTATGGTTGCAGGAAAAATTGCGCCGCAGTGGTTTGCGCAGTCTTGGTGCCATCGTTGATATTACCAATTATGTATTGCTGGAATTGGGCCAGCCAATGCATGCCTTTGATTTGGCAAAAATCAGCGGCGGTGTTGAGGTGCGCTTTGCCACTAAAGGTGAAGCACTGACATTGCTTGACGGCCAGACCATTGAATTACAGGATGCCAGCCTGCTGATAACCGATAACAATGGCCCGTTGGCGCTGGCCGGTATTATGGGCGGGCAAACAAGCGCTGTCAGCGATGATAGTGTTGATATCTTTTTGGAATCGGCGTTTTTTGCACCGGATGCTATTGCCGGACAGGCCAGAAAATACGGTTTGCATACCGATTCTTCGCACCGTTTTGAGCGGGGTGTGGATCCGGAGCTGGCAAAACAGGCGATAGAGCGTGCCAGCCAGTTGATTATTGCGATTGCCGGTGGTCAGCCGGGACCGGTGATTGAACAAACCAGTGCAGCGGATTTGCCCAGGCCGGCACAAATTACCTTGCGTGCTGAACGTATCAGGCGGGTGCTGGGGATCAGCCTGCCGGCCGATGATGTGGCTGAAAAATTGACCCGTCTCGGTTTAAAGGTTACTGCAGTTGAAAACGGCTGGCAGGTGGAAGTGCCCAGTTTCCGCTTTGATTTGGCGATTGAAGTAGATTTAATTGAGGAACTGGGCCGCTTATACGGTTACGACCAGTTGCCGCAAACCCGGCCAGAGGTCAGTGTGCTGCCCGGCCAGATTTCCGAGCATCAGCTGCAAACCGAGCGGTTACAGGATTTGCTGGTGGATCGTGGTTATTTTGAAGCGATTACCTACAGTTTTGTTGATCCGAATCTGCATCAGCATTTTGCAGCCAGTGATAAGGCACCGATTGCGTTAGCCAATCCGATCTCAGCGGATTTATCGGTGATGCGCCAGTCTTTGTGGCTGGGGTTGGTACAAGCTTTGAGTTATAACCTGAATCGTCAGCAGGATCGGATACGCCTGTTTGAAATTGGCCGGGTGTTTAACGGTGACAAAACAGCCATCAAACAGGAATTACGCTTAGGTGGTCTGATTTACGGAGATTTAACAACTGAGCAGTGGGCGGAAAAATCCCGTAAAGTTGACTTCTATGATGCCAAGGCTGATGTCGAAGCACTGCTGATCATGGGTGGCGGTGAGATTGAATTTGTCGCCGATACGCATCCTGCATTGCATCCTGGTCAAACTGCCCGGATCCTGAAAAATGGTCAGTCAATCGGCTGGCTGGGCGCGTTACATCCAAAACTGAACAAGCCGCTGGATATCAATGGCCGGGTATTCGTCTTTGAATTAGCGCTTTCTGCAATATTGTCAGCGCAAGTGCCTGAATTTTCAGGCGTATCACGTTATCCGGCGATCCGCAGAGATTTGGCACTGGTGGTGGAACAAACTGTCACTGGTGGCCAAATTGAGCATTGCTTGAAGTCTATCGACTCTGATATTCTTAAAGCATTTCAACTATTTGACGTCTATACTGGAGATGGAGTCGAGCATGGCAAAAAGAGTATCGCCATTGCTTTTCGCATTCAGCATGGCGAGCGCACCCTGACAGATGAAGAAGTCGATGCGTTAATGACGCAGATCACAGATACACTGCAATCATCGCTGGGCGCGGTGATAAGAGCCTGATGTCGGGTCATCAAAAATAAGAATAAAGGGGTAACAATGGCACTGACCAAAGCCGATATGACCGAACAGCTTTATGAAGAGCTGGGATTTAACAAACGTGAGGCCAAAGAGCTGGTGGAAATGTTCTTTGAAGAGATCCGCACTGCTTTAGAGCAGGGTGATCAGGTGAAATTATCAGGGTTTGGTAATTTCGAGTTGCGTGACAAAAATGAGCGGCCCGGCCGTAACCCTAAAACCGGTGAAGAAATCCCCATCACCGCGCGTCGGGTAGTGACCTTCCGTCCCGGTCAGAAACTGAAAGCGAGGGTGGACAGTTATGCTAGAAGCAAGTAACAACAATGAGTTACCGGCGATCCCCGGCAAACGCTATTTCACCATCGGTGAAGTCAGCGAATTGTGTGGTGTTAAACCGCACGTACTGCGTTACTGGGAACAGGAATTTTCACAATTAAAACCAGTTAAACGCCGTGGCAACCGCCGTTATTATCAGCGCCATGATGTGGTGTTAATTCGTGAAATCCGCGGTCTGCTTTACGAACAGGGCTTTACCATTGGTGGTGCCCGTCAACAGCTGGAAACCGATACCAAAACCGAAGTTTCACACAGCACAGACAAAAACAAAAAGCGTATCATTGCCGAAATGCTTGATGAGCTTGAGTCATTAAAAGCGTTATTAGCCTGAGTTTTGTGACAGGTCAGAAAAAAGCCCCGCAGATGGAGTTCTGCGGGGCTTTTTTGTTTTAGTGGTTAATAATTAAATCACCAGTAAATCGACAAATTGTTGTACCGGCATTGCCGATAATTCTTCTGCATCTAACGAAGCTGACAAAATTGCATGTTGCTGACGCTCAGGAAAACGCCGCGCCAAGTTGATTTTGAACTTTTTGATTAATTCCGGCATCCCCTCATCACGCCGCCGGCGATGGCCGATTGGATACTCCACGGTAATTTTTTCGGAACGACTACCATCTTTGAAAAACACCTGAACGGCATTGGCAATAGAACGTTTGTCAGGGTCTAAGTAATCTGCGGTAAATTGCGCGACTTCAACACATTGCATCTTGTCACGCAGCGCATCAATACGCGGATCAGCGGCAACATCATCTTCATAGTCTGCCGCGCTCAGGCTGCCTTTCAACAAACCCACAGCGGTCATATATTGCAGACAATGATCACGATCAGCCGGGTTATTCAACGGGCCTTGTTTATCGATAATGCGAATCGCCGACTCGTGCGTGTTGATAACACTTTTGTCGATATCGGCAATTTTCTGCAGGCTATCCAGTTGCTGGCCAAGTTGTGGATGCAACTGCAGCGCGCACTCCACCGCCGTCTGGGCATGAAATTCGGCCGGAAAGGAAATTTTGAACAATACATTTTCCATCACGTAGCTGCCATAAGGCCGCTGAAACTTAAACGGCTGGCCTTTAAAAGCCACGTCATAAAAACCCCAGGTTTTAGCCGTTAATGCCGTTGGATAACCCATCTCACCTTTCATGGTCATTAAGGCAAGACGCACTGCCCGGCTGGTCGCATCGCCCGCTGCCCAGGATTTACGTGAACCGGTATTGGGGCTATGCCGGTAGGTACGCAGGCTCTGGCCATCAACCCAGGCATTGGAAACGGCATTGATAATATCCTCCTTGCTACCACCGAGCATGCCGGTAACAACGGCTGTAGAGGCGACTTTGACCAGCACCACATGATCCAGACCGACACGGTTAAAACTGTTTTCCAGTGCTAATATGCCCTGAATTTCATGGGCTTTGATCATGGCAACCAGAACATCCCGTATGGTCAGCGAATGTTTTCCGGGTTGTCGTGATAAAAAATCCGCTACCGCTAAAATGCCGCCCAGATTATCTGAAGGATGGCCCCATTCGGCCGCCAGCCAGGTGTCGTTAAAATCCAGCCAACGCACCATTGCACCTATGTTAAATGCAGCTTGTACCGGATCCAGCTGAAATTGTGTGCC
The DNA here is from genome assembly GCA_946885755.1 of uncultured Methylophaga sp. The sequence continues at coordinate 4,338 of CAMPHB010000081.1, forward strand.
CGGTACTTTGCTGCCATTGGGCACAATCGTGCCTGGCACAATCGGCCCTAGCAGTTTGGTACAAGCAGGGTAACCTAAGGCCTCAAAACCACAGCCCAGTGTATCCAGCAGGCAGTAATGGGCGGTGCGTAGCGCTTCTTCACTGGTGACCTGATAATCTTTGACATAGTCAGCGATATCGACCAACACCTGATCCGGCGCCGGCCGCACATTGGAAATTGCAGAAGACATAAATTTTCCTTGGAGAAAGATTAGCCGCGCTGGCTGACAGGGATAAATGGCCGATCAGACGGGCCGTTATACTCGGCATTGGGCCGGATGATTTTGTTATCAATACGCTGTTCAATGACATGTGCCGCCCAGCCACTGATCCGCGAAATCACAAAGATCGGTGTGAAAAAAGCCGTCGGAATGCCCATCATGTGATAGCTCGATGCACTGTACCAATCGAGATTGGGAAACATTTTTTTCTCGCGCCACATCACTTGCTCGATACGCTCTGACACGGCAAACAAATTCATATTGCCCCCGGTTTCACAGAGCTTTCTGGCAACGGCTTTGATAGCAACATTACGCGGATCAGAAATGGTATAAACCGGATGGCCAAAGCCGATAATGATTTCTTTATTGGCGATACGCTGCATGATGTCTTTTTCTGCGGCATCGGCGCTTTGATAACGTTGAATGATTTCCATCGCCGCCTCATTGGCACCGCCATGTTTCGGGCCACTCAGCGCGCCAATGGCACCGGTAATGGAAGAGTACATATCCGCCAGCGTGCCGGCGATAACCCGTGCAGTAAAGGTCGAGGCATTAAATTCATGCTCGGCGTAGAGCACCAGTGACTCGTTCATGGCGTTGATATGCAAATCACTGGGAGCTTTGCCATGCAATAAGTGCAGAAAATGCGCGCCGACCGAAATATCGTCGGTTTCCAGTTCAATGCGCCGGCCACTGCTGCTGAAATGATGCCAGTAGAGCAGCGCAGAACCCAGGCAGGCAATCAGCCGGTCAGCCAAGTCGCGGGCGCCGGCAATATTATGATCGGCCGCTTCCGGTTCCAGTGTGCCCAGTGTTGAACAGGCAGTACGCATCACATCCATCGGATGGGCAGTGGCCGGTAATTGTTCCAGCACGCGTTTTAATGCATCGGGCAAACCGCGCAGGCTGGCAAGCTTTTGCTGATATTGTTGTAACTGTTGCTGACTGGGCAATTCGCCATAGATCAGCAGATAAGCGACCTCTTCAAAGCTGGCATTTTTTGCCAGATCCAGAATGTCATAACCACGATAATGTAAGTCATTGCCGCTATGGCCAACAGTACACACGGCAGTGGTGCCCGCGGCAACACCGGCCAGTGCAACACCTTTTTTCACTTTTTTCACTTCAGTCATCGGTTTCTCCGGCTCAGTTACTCAGTGGCTCAAGACTCTGGTTTCTGGTTGCTGAACAGTGCGTCCAGCTTGCTTTCAAAGCTGTGGTAATCGAGGTATTCGTAGAGTTCGGCACGGCTTTGCATCAACTCGATAACCTGCTGCTGGCTGCCATGCTGCCGAATCGACTGATAAACCTTTAAAGCTGCCTGATTCATTGCCCGGAAAGCTGAGAGCGGATATAACACCAGCGCCACATCATGGGCGGCCAGTTCATCGACCGTGAATAACGGCGTACTGCCAAACTCAGTGATATTGGCGAGGATGGGTTTTTTGACGGCATCGGCAAACTGCTGATACATGCCAAGCTCGGTTATTGCTTCCGGAAACACCATATCGGCACCGGCTTCAATACAGGCACAGGCACGATCTATAGCAGCATTAAGGCCTTCAACCGCCAGGGCATCGGTACGAGCCATAATGACAAAGTCGTCGTCAGTCCGGGCATCTACCGCGGCTTTAATACGGTCAACCATTTCTGCCTGACTGACAATGGCTTTATTGGGACGATGGCCACAGCGTTTACTTTGCACCTGATCTTCAATATGCACGGCACCGGCGCCGGCTTTAACGGGTATCAGGTGCTTTGATGCTGACTAAACTG